>NZ_RBMB01000034.1:0-26451 GCF_003989485.1 Kocuria sp. HSID17590
GAACTCGATCCGCGAGAGAACCGGATAACCGGCGCGCCCACCGGCCCGCGGCGTCGTCGCCCGGGGCTCCCCTCCCGGGGTCGCGGGTGACGTCGTGATTGTCAGTGCTCACGCCGCCCGGCATGCGGGTGGTGGACCGACTCACCGCCACCCCGTTCCAGAACCTGCGCAAGTTCGGCGACAGCACGGACCGCCAGGCCCGGCGCACCCTGAACTTCGCCCTGCGCCTGGCCGAGACCATGTTCCACTACGGCGCGGACGCCCTGGACGTGGAGAACGCGATCATCGCGGTGTGCGCCACGTACGGGGTGGAGAACCTGGACGTGGACATCACCAACCAGTCGGTGACCATCAACTACGTGGCGGAGAGCACCACCACGGGCAAGCTGGGCCGGGCCGCGTCGACCGCGAAGGACACCCACGGCGAGGGCGGCTCGAGCGCCCACCCGACCACCTCCTTCGACGGCGTCCCGGGCACCACGGCGGAGCACCGCAGGGCCGCGCCGTCCCAGGAGTCCCCCCAGGACCGGGACGAGCACGACCCGTGGGGGGACTCCACCACCTCGAGCCACACCGTGATGCGCGTGGTGCGCTCGTGGACGGACAACTACGCCGGTCTCGCCGACTCCCACCAGCTCGTGACCCGCATCATCGAGGGTGAGATGCCCCTGCGGGAGGCCGAGCGGGAGCTCAAGGAGATCAACGCCCGCCCCAAGCCGTACCCCCGGTGGATGGTACTGGCCGCGACGATCATCGCCGCGGGCACCCTGACCCTCGCACTGGGCGGCACGATCGTGGGCGCGGTGGTGGCCATGGGCTCGGCCACCGTGGTGCAGCTCGTCACGGCCAAGCTGGGCGCGTGGCGGATCCCCGAGTTCTTCTCCCTGGGCGCCAACGCCCTGGTCATCACCCTGATCGCCATGGTGATCTCCGCACTGGGGGTGGAGCTGTACCCACCGAAAGTCATCGCCGGTGGGCTCATCATGCTGCTGCCCACCACCCGCATGGTCTCCACCATGCAGGACGCGATCAACGGCTTCCCCGTGACCGCCGCCGGGCGGCTGCTCTCCACCGCCATGGCGTTCCTCGCCATCGTGGCGGGGATCGCGATCGGCGTCTCGCTGACCGTCCGGCTGGCGGACGTGCCGGGCATCGACATCTCGCAGTCGAGCTTCACCCCCGCGGGGGTGCTGCGCAACGTGGTCTTCATGCTGGTCTCCACGGCGCTCATCGCGGTGCTGATGCAGGCCAAGCCCCGGCACATCCCGCCGGCGCTGCTCGCGGCCTTCGCCGGGCTGCTCGTCTACCACGGGATCGGCCTCGTGGATCCCGGGGCGCGGCTGGCCACGGGCGTCGCCGCGGTGGTCAGCGGCTGCGTGGCCGCCCTGCTGGCGGCTCGCGCGCGCATCCCCCAGGCCGTGCTGGCCATCCCCGCGATGACGTTCCTGCTGCCCGGGCTCACGCTGTTCCGCGGCATGTACGCCATCACGGTGGAGAACGAGACCGCGGGCCAGGGGATCACCGAGCTGCTCAACGCCATGGCCTCGATCGTGCTGCTGGCCGCCGGCGTGGTGCTCGCCAAGTACCTCATGCGCCCGTTCATCGAGCAGATGCAGCACCTCTCCCAGCGGCGCAACCGCCGCCGCTGAGGAGCTGACGGGCAGCCGCAGCCCTCGGACGGCGCAGCGCCCGGGCTGCTTAGAGGATCTTCCCCACGGGCAGCTTCTTCTCCGCCTGGAAGACGTCCTCGGTGCGCCCGCCGGCCCAGTAGCCCGACAGGGACACCTGGGAGCGGTCCAGGCCGCGCTGGTCGAAGAGCACCGTGCGGGCGGCCTTCATGGCCTCGCGCTCGCCGTGCACGAAGGCCTGCACCCTGCTCACGTCCTCGGGCCACGCGGCGTCCGCGATGCCCTGCACGAGCGCCCGCTCACCGGACGCCTCGTCCGCGCGGTGCACCCACCGCACCGTGATCCCCTCCGGGACGGCCACGTCCGAGAGGTCGAGCTCGTGGGCGGCGTCCTGGACCTCCAGGACCACCTCGCCCCGTGCGGAGACGGGCAGGGCCTCGAGATTCGCGAGCACGGCGGGCACGGCGGCGTCGTCGCCCGCGAAGAGGCTCCACGTGGCGTCCGGGTCCGGCATCCACTTGCCTCCGGGGCCGAGCGCCACCAGGCGGTCGCCGGGCGCGGCGGCGTCCGCCCACGGCCCGGCGTAGCCCTCGGAGCCGTGCAGGGCGACGTCGATCCACACCTCACCGGCGGCGGGATCCGTGCGGCGCAGGGTCATGTGGCGGGAGACCGGCTGGTCCTCCGGCGCCGCGGTGTCCCGGACCTCCCAGTAGTCCGGCAGGGCGCCCGGGGCGGTGGCCGCGAGGGTGGCCTGCGAGAAGAAGATCAGCTTGACGTACTTCTCCGGGGCCTCGATGTCCTGGAAGTCCTGCGCGTTGTCGATCCTGCAGACCAGCCGGACCATGGCCGGGGAGAGCTGCAGGCGCTCGGCCACGGTGAGCTCGAGCTGGGGCTTGCTGGGACGTGCTGGAGTGGCTGTCATGCCTCCAGCTTAGGTGCTCCTAACCTGGCAGCTCCCAGGAGACGGGGTCCGCGCCCTGCTCCTGCAGCAGGGCGCTGGTGCGGGAGAAGGGGCGGGAGCCGAAGAAGCCGCGGGACGCGGAGAGCGGCGAGGGGTGCGCGGACTCCACGGTGGGCGCGCCGCCCAGCCAGGCCGCGGTGCCGCGCGCGTCGCGGCCCCACAGGATTCCCACGAGGGGCTGCTCGCGCGCGCCCAGCGCTCGGATCGCGCACTCCGTGACCGCCTCCCAGCCCTTGCCCCGGTGCGAGGCCGGCGCCCCGGCCTGGACGGTGAGCACCCTGTTGAGCAGCATGACCCCCTGCCCGGACCACGAGGAGAGGTCCCCGTGGGGCGGCGGGGCGATCCCGAGGTCCGACTGCAGCTCCGCGTAGATGTTCTTGAGCGAACGGGGCACGGGGCGCACGTCAGGGGCCACCGAGAAGGAGAGCCCCATCGCGTGGCCGGGAGTGGGGTACGGGTCCTGGCCCACGATCAGCACCCTGACGGCGGACAGCGGCTCGCGGAACGCACGGAAGATGTTCTCCCCAGCCGGCAGAGTGTGGCGGCCCTGGGCGTGCTCGGCCCGCAGGAACTCGCCCATCGCACGGATCTGCCCCTCGACCGGTTGCAGGGCCCGCGCCCACTCCTCGTGCATGATCTCGTGCAGCGGACGCTGGGCGTTCACGGGGCCTCCCCGGGTCGGGTGCGGCGCGCACGGGGTGCTTCCGTGCGCGTTAGGGTGGGGCTCATGTCTACCACGGGGGAGGAGCTCGACGAACTGGACCGCGCGATCCTGGAGCTGGAGTCCCAGCACTGGAAGTACCGGGGAGCCAAGGAGTCGGCGATCCGCTCGCGGCTGGGGCTGAGTCCCGTGCATTACTACCAGCGGCTCAACGCGCTGATCTCCTCCGAGGCCGCCGCCCGGCACGCTCCCATGCTGATCTCGAGGCTGCGCCGCGCCCGCTCGCGCTGAGCGGACTCCCTGCGGGCCGTGCCATACTCGGCCCCGAGTCCGCGCGCCGTCCTGTGGAGCGCGCCGCCCACCGTCCAGGAGAGCCAGACCATGAGCGAGTACCCCCGCGACGAGTTCGACGACGTCCCCGAGGACGGCGCCCGCCAGGGCGCGCACCGGGGCCACAACCCCGCCGCCCGCACCGGCTCGCGACGGGAGTTCCGCGCGATCCTCGTGACCGGGCTGCTCGCGCTCGCCCTCGGTGCCGTGTGCTTCGTCAACGCTCCGCGCACGGAGCAGGACACGTCGGCCTCCGCACCGGCGGGCGCCGTGTCCGTGGCCGTGAGCGCTGCGGCTGCCCCGCCCGCGGTGCCGGGCACGACGACGTCGCCCGCGGCACTTCCGGGGTACGTCACCGCGGCCTGAGGCACCGCGTTCAGCCAATGATGAAACCGGCGCCCCGGGGTGCCCGCTCGGTTGCGGTTCCTCGCGCGCCGGTGCCACTATTGGATTAGCACTCAGTCGAGTGGACTGCTAACCGGGTCCGGTGGCGGCTCTCGGCATCCGGGTGAAACCACATCACGGTGAGGTGGTCGCGGCGCGGTGAGGATCGCGCCCCGTCCCCGTCCGTCGCGGGCACCGTGATGACACGTCTTGTTTGTCAACCGTCCAGGAGGGACGAAACACATGGCAAAGATGATCGCATTCGACGAAGAAGCACGCCGCGGTCTGGAGAAGGGCCTGAACACCCTCGCGGACGCCGTGAAGGTCACGCTCGGCCCCCGCGGGCGCAACGTGGTCCTGGAGAAGTCCTGGGGCGCCCCCACCATCACCAACGACGGTGTCTCCATCGCCAAGGAGATCGAGCTCGAGGAGCCGTACGAGAAGATCGGCGCCGAGCTCGTCAAGGAGGTCGCCAAGAAGACCGACGACGTCGCCGGTGACGGCACCACCACGGCCACCGTGCTCGCCCAGGCCCTCGTGAAGGAAGGCCTGCGCAACGTGGCCGCCGGTGCGGACCCGCTGTCCCTGAAGCGCGGCATCGAGAAGGCCGTCGCGTCGGTGACCGAGCAGCTGCTGTCCTCCGCCAAGGAGATCGAGACCGAGGAGGAGATCGCCGCCACCGCGTCCATCTCCGCCGCCGATCCCGAGATCGGCAAGCTCATCGCCGAGGCCATGGAGAAGGTCGGCAAGGAAGGCGTCATCACCGTCGAGGAGTCCAACACCTTCGGGCTGGACCTCGAGCTGACCGAGGGCATGCGCTTCGACAAGGGCTACCTCTCCGGCTACTTCGTCACGGACGCGGACCGCCAGGAGGCCGTCCTCGAGGATCCCTACATCCTCATCGTGAACTCCAAGATCTCGGCCGTGAAGGACCTCGTCCCCGTGCTCGAGAAGGTCATGCAGGCGGGCAAGCCGCTGCTGATCATCGCCGAGGACGTGGACGGCGAGGCGCTGGCCATGCTCGTGCTCAACAAGATGCGCGGTGCCGTGAAGTCCGTGGCCGTGAAGGCTCCTGGCTTCGGCGACCGCCGAAAGGCGCAGCTTGCGGACATCGCGATCCTCACCGGCGGCCAGGTCATCACCGAAGAGGTGGGCCTCTCGCTCGAGTCCGCCACGATCGACCTGCTGGGCCAGGCCCGCAAGGTCGTCGTGACCAAGGACGAGACCACCATCGTGGACGGTGCCGGCACGCAGGAGGAGATCGAGGGCCGCGTGGCCCAGATCCGCGCGGAGATCAACAACTCCGACTCCGACTACGACCGCGAGAAGCTGCAGGAGCGCCTGGCCAAGCTGGCCGGTGGCGTGGCTGTGCTCAAGGCCGGTGCGGCCACCGAGGTGGAGCTCAAGGAGCGCAAGCACCGCATCGAGGACGCCGTGCGCAACGCCAAGGCAGCCGTGGAGGAGGGCATCGTCGCCGGTGGCGGCGTGGCCCTCATCCAGGCCGGTGCCAAGGTGTTCGAGTCCCTCGACCTCTCCGGTGACGAGGCCACGGGCGCGAACATCGTGAAGGTCGCCATCGACGCGCCGCTCAAGCAGATCGCGCTGAACGCCGGGCTGGAGCCGGGCGTGGTGGTCGACAAGGTGCGCGGGCTCGAGACCGGCTGGGGCCTCAACGCCGCCACCGGCGAGTACGAGGACCTCATGGCCGCGGGCATCAACGACCCCGTCAAGGTGACCCGCTCCGCCCTGCAGAACGCGGCGTCCATCGCCGGGCTGTTCCTCACCACGGAGGCCGTGGTGGCGGACAAGCCCGAGCCCGAGGCCGCCGGTGCGGGCGCGGGTGCCGATCCCATGGGTGGCATGGGCGGCATGATGTGATCCACCCTCACTGAGGGATCCGCGCGGGCCGGTCGACGGACCGCGCGGAGAACCGGAAGGACCCCGGGTGTGCAGTGCACACCCGGGGTCCTTCTGCGTGTCGGGGGGTTTTGGGAGGATGTGCCCATGACAATCATCGCTTCCGCGGACGGCTCCGCGCTCGGCAACCCCGGCCCGGCCGGCTGGGCCTGGTACATCGACCCCACCTCGTGGCAGGCGGGGGGATGGGCGCACGGGACCAACAACCAGGGTGAGCTGACGGCGGTGCTGAACCTCCTCGAGGAGACCCGGCACCGCAGGGAGGAGCCCCTGCGCGTGCTGTGCGACAGCCAGTACGTGATCAACTCCGTCACCAAGTGGATGCCGGGGTGGAAGAAGAAGGGCTGGAAGAAGCGGGACGGCAAGCCCGTGCTGAACGTGGACATCATGAAGGCCCTCGACAGGGAACTGGCCGGGCGGGACGTCAGCTTCGAGTGGGTCAAGGGCCACGCTGGCCACGAGCTCAACGAGGCCGCGGACGAGCGCGCGCGGGCGATGGCGGTGGCCTACCAGAAGGGCACGGACCCCGCCCGGATGCCCGTGGGCCCGGGCTTCCGCGACGACGACGCCGCCTCTGACCTCGCCACCTCCGAGAAGGCTGCTGACGCCGCTGACGTCGCCGGTGCCGCTGACGCCGGCGCCTCCGCCGGTGCCGGGCGCCACTCCACCGCGGCTGACGCGACGCCGTCCGCCAGCGAGGCGGCCCCCGTCACTTCTCACACGGTGGCCGGGGCCCGTCCCACGACCACGGCGGCAGGAGCACGTCCCGCCACCACGGTGAGCGATCCGGACGAGCAGCCGGACCTGTTCTCCGAGCTCGCGCTGGGCGAGGACCCGGCGGACCCGACTGACCCGGCTGACCCGTCCTCGGTCCCGGGTGGCGAGGCCGCCGGCAGCCACGGGGGCCTCCCCGCGCACCTGGTGGCGGACGCGGTGTCACGGGAGATGGCCGTGCTCCGCTCCACCGCACAGCAGCACGGCGCCGTGGACTTCCTGCACCGGGACGCACTGTGCGTGGACACCCACGGCCGCTGCCTCACGGGGGAGGCCGTCCTGGAGGTCCTGCGGGGCTCGGGCGCGGTGGACGAGACCCGGGTGACGAGTCTGGGCTCCGGCTCCTACCACCTGAGCTACCGCTCGGAGGAGCCCTCTGCGGTGACCCGCCGCAGCTCGGTGTGGGTCCGGGAAGACCAGCACAACGAGATGGGTCCGTGGCTGCTGCGCTACCACCAGGTCACCGCGGAGCACTGAGCGCGGCTCAGCCCGCGAACATGCGGGCGTTGGCGGCCTCCGTCTCGGCGTACTGGGTGCCCGCGGTGGCGAGTGCCTGGTTGATCTGGGCGACGGCCTGCTCCATCTGCGCCTGGGCGGAGCGCCACGAGCGGAACGCCTCCTGGAAGCTCGCGGACGCGGTGCCGGTCCAGGAGGCCTCCAGGTCCGCGAGCGTGCCGGTCATGCCGTTGACCTCGGCGCTGAGACGTTCGATGTGGCCGTGCGCCTGCTGGGCCTTGGCGGCGATGGTGTCGCTGTCGACGACGAAGTGGGCCATGGTGTTCCTCCCCGGAAACGGTGGTGATCCCGGCGCGGTGCCGGTCACGCCACGGTAGGGCCCGGGGATCGGCCCCCGCGGCGGTCCGGGGCGGGGTTGGGGACTCAGGCGTCGTCGGGCGTGCTGTCCACAGGCTTCGTGTGGGGGATCCGCACGGTGAAGGTGGCGCCGCCTCCCTCGGTCTCGGTGAGTTTCACGGAGCCGTCGTGCTGGTCGATCACCGCCGCGACGATGGACAGCCCGAGCCCCGTGCCACCCGTCTCGCGCGTGCGGGAGGAGTCGGCGCGGTAGAAGCGCTCGAAGACGCGCTCGGCGTCCTGCCCGTGGATGCCGGGTCCGTGGTCGCGGACCTGCAGCACCGCCGTGAACTCGCCGTCCACAGCGGGCTCCAGCCCCACCGCCAGCTCGAGGGGCGAACCGGCCGGGGTGTAGCGCAGCGCGTTGGTGAGCAGGTTGGCCACCACCTGCCGCAGCTTGGACTCGTCGCCGTGCACCCACGCCTCCTCCGGCGTGGAGTCGTGCAGCCCTCGGACCACCACCGAGCGGTCTGGAGCGGTGGCGTGGGCGTCCGAGGCGGCGTCGTAGGCGAGGTGCAGGAGGTCCACGGGGCGGTTGGCGGCCACGCGGCGCTCGTCGAGCCGCGCCAGGGTGAGCAGGTCCTCCACGAGCTGCGTCATGCGCTTGGACTCGGACTCGATGCGCTCCATCGCCTTGCCCACGTCCTCCGGGGTCTGCAGGGCGCCGTGGCGGTAGAGCTCGGAGTAGCCGCGGATCGAGACGAGCGGGGTGCGCAGCTCGTGGGAGGCGTCCGCCACGAAGCGGCGCAGCTTGGTCTCAGAACGGGTGCGGGCGTCGAAGGCGTCCTCGATGTGGCCCAGCATGGCGTTGAGCGAGGCGGAGAGCTGGCCGATCTCCGTCTGCGGGTTGTAGCCCTCCATGCGCTGGGACAGGTCCCCGTCCGCGATCCGTGCGGCGGTGGCCTCCACCTGGCGCAGCGGCTGGAACGCGCGGGTGACCATGACCCACCCCACGGTCATGGCCGCGAGCAGCGTGGCGAGTCCGAAGCTGAAGGTCAGCAGACCCACCCCGGAGATGATCGCCGTGGTGCGGTCCAGGGGCTGGGCCACGGCCACGGACATGTCGAACATGGTCAGTTTTGTGGCCACCACCCGCCACTTGCGTTCGGGGGCGCCCACGGAGCCCACCGTCTGCGCCTGGCCGTCGTGGGAGCGCACGTAGTCCAGCGTCAGCCCGCTGAGGTCCGGGGTGGACTGCTGCGCGGACGAGCTGGAACTGGGGCGGGCGGTTGCGATGACGTTGGCGTCCTCGTCCAGCAGGAAGCCGGGGTTGGGCACGGGCGTGGTCACGTCCCCCTGCAGCGCGCCCGTCAGCACGGGGGCGACCGAGGGGACGGAGCTCGCCAGCTCGTCGTCGATGCTCGCCACGAGGTTGTCCCGCAGCACCGAGACCGCCACCAGCGTGGTCACCAGCACGCTGACGGCCAGCAGCAGCCCCGTCAGCGCCATCAGCTGGGAGCGCAGGGAGGCGGTGCGGAACCGGCGGGCCAGGAGGTTCAACGGATCAGTGGCGCTTGTCCGAGGAGCGCAGCAGGTAGCCCACGCCGCGCTTGGTGTGGATCAGGGAGGGCTGCTCGGGGTCGTTGTCGATCTTGCGCCGCAGGTAGGAGATGTAGGACTCCACGATGGAGGCGTCCCCGTTGAAGTCGTACTCCCACACGTGGTCCAGGATCTGCGCCTTGGACAGCACGCGGTTGGGGTTGAGCATGAGGTAGCGCAGCAGCTTGAACTCGGTGGGGGAAAGGTCGATCTCGCGGTTGCCGCGGAAGACCTCGTGGGCGTCGTCGTCGAGGACGAGGTCGTCCACCTTCAGGCGGGAGTCCTCCTCCTCGAGCGGCTGGGTGCGGCGCAGCACCGCGCGGATGCGCGCCACGACCTCGTCGAGGCTGAAGGGCTTCGTCACGTAGTCGTCGCCGCCCACGGTCAGGCCAGCCACCTTGTCGTCGGTGTCGTCCTTGGCCGTGAGGAACAGGATGGGGAAGTGGCGTCCGGCGGCCCGCAGCTTGCGGGTCACGGAGAACCCGTCGATGTCCGGGAGCATGACGTCCAGGACGGCGAGGTCCGGCTCCTCCGCCTCGGCCTTGAGCAGGGCGTCACGGCCGTTGGCCGCGGTGACGACCTCGAAGCCCGCGAATCGCAGGGAGGTGGCCAGCAGCTCGAGGATGTTGGGCTCGTCGTCGACGACGAGCAGCTTTGCTTCGGGAGTTTTCGCATTCACGGTCGTCAGTATCTCCAAGTTTCCTGTGAGGGGTCTGTTTCCACACCGGAGAAGCTCTGGAAGTCCGGCCGGGGCCCCTCAGGCCCGCGAGCGGCGTCGTGCGCCGCGCAGCAGCTCCACGCACATGAGCAGGAACGCGACCGGGAGGAAGATCGCCGGGAAGAGCGTGAACCCCGCCCACAGGACGTGCCCGCCGGCGGAGGCCACGAGCACCGCGACGATGGACAGCGCGCACAGGCCCGCAATGACCAGGGCGACGAGCAGCAGGGTGGAGATGCGGCGCGGGGAGCCCGAGGCAGCGGGACCGGGGGCGGCGGCACCCGGGGCGGCGGGGCGGGGAGCGGCGGCGGAGGTGGTGTCAGACATGCTCCCCAAGGTACCTCTCCCGCGGCGCGGGGCCCCGTTACGCGGTGGGTTGAATCGGCAGGGGGCCGCGCGCGGGGGAGGATAAACTGTGGATTTCGTAGGCCGCGGCGTCCCGGGATCCGAGGACGCACCGGCACAGAGGCAGCGACGAGAGACTGAGGTGATCCCCGTGCCCACGGGCAAGGTCAAGTGGTTCGACGCAGACAAGGGTTTCGGCTTCCTGGCCACCGACGACGGCCAGGAAGTGTTCCTGCACTCGTCCGCGCTGCCCCGGGGAGTCACCACGGTGAAGCCCGGGACCCGCATGGACTTCGGGATTGCGGACGGCAAGCGCGGTGCCCAGGCGCTGTCGGCGACCGTTCTGAGCACACCGCCGTCGGTGGCGCGCAACACGCGCAAGCCGGCCGAGGAGATGGCGGGGCTCACGGAGGACCTCATCCGGCTGCTGGACGGCATGTCCAACGGGCTGCGCCGCGGCCACTACCCGGACCACGCGCACGGCAAGAAGATCGCGGCCATCCTGCGCACCGTGGCGGACGAACTCGATGTCTGAGGCTGCCGGGACCGCCACGCACGGCGGAGAAGATGCCACCCCCGGGCAGGGCCAGGAGGCGCTGCCGGTCGAGGAGAGGGAGCAGTCCGTGACCCAGACCGTGGGCTCAGAGTCGGAGACGGTGCACGAGGAGACGCTGGTCCTCACGGGGACCGCGCAGGACGGCGCCGCCGCCGCGTCGCAGAAGGAGTCCGGGGCCGCCGACGACGCCGCACCGGCAGCTGCCGCACCCCGCGCCCGCACCGGGTCGCGAGCGGCCCGCACGCGCGCACCCAAGCAGGACGCCGTGCTCACGGAGGCCGTGGCCCTGGCCCGCGAGGCGGTGGTGGACTCGCCCGAGGGCGAGGCGGCCGTGGGGCAGCACCTGGGCGTGGTCGTCCACGAGGACCGGCTGCTCACACACCTCTTCGACTGCCGCCTGCGCGGCTACCCGGGCTGGACCTGGTACGCCACCGTGGCCCGCGCGCCACGCACCAAGCACGTGACCGTGTGCGAGTCCGGACTGGTTGCCGGCCCGGACTCCCTCCTGGCGCCGGACTGGGTGCCGTGGGAGGAGCGCATGCAGGCGATGAACGACGAGGAGGAGAGCCCTCAGGAGGACGCCGAGGGCTCCGACTCCGCCGACGAGCAGACGGGCGCCGAACCGGAAAGTGCCGAGCCGACAGGCACCCAGTCGACCGACGCTGAGACGGACGATACTGAGACGACCGGTACTGCGCCCACCGACGCTCAGTCGACCGACACTGCGCGGCGGGACTCCCACGGGGACGGCGAGCCCTCCGAGGACGGCGCGTCATCGTAGGAGGCGGGCCCCGGAAGGGGCCCGGTGCCGCTGATCCCGAGCCCCGCACCACGGGGATGTTCCGCTCCCTGAGCATCCGCAACTACCGGTTGTGGTTCCTGGGGGCGTTCGTCTCCAACATCGGCACGTGGATGCAGCGCACGGCGCAGTCCTGGCTGGTCTTCGACGAGCTGACGGACCACGACGCGACCGCCATGGGCGTGGTCATGGCCCTGCAGTTCGTCCCGCAGCTCGTCCTGGCGCCCTACGCCGGGGTGCTGGCCGACCGCTACGACCGGCGCAGGATCCTGGTGGTCACGCAGGGCGCCATGGCACTGCTCGCCGCGGGGCTGGGTGTCCTGCTGCTGCTCGGTCTCGCGGAGCTGCCCACGGTGTACGTGTTCGCGCTCGCGCTGGGGATCGTCGCCACGTTCGACGCCCCCGTCCGCCAGACCTTCGTCTCTGAGATGGTCCCGGACACCCACCTGTCGAACGCCGTGGCCCTGAACTCCACATCGTTCAACTCCGCGCGGTTGATCGGGCCCGCCGTGGCCGGTGTGCTGGTGGCCGCCGTGGGCACGGGGTGGGTCTTCATGATCAACACCCTCACGTTCGGCGCCATGATCTGGGCGATCTCGCTGATCGACGACGCCCGCCTGCGGCACTCCCCGCGGGCGCAGCGGGCGCGCGGACAGATCAGGGAGGGGATCGGCTACGTCCTGCACCGCCCGGACCTCGTGGCCGTGATGAGCACGATCTTCATGATCGGCACGTTCGGCATGAACTTCGCCGTGTACCTCGCCGCCATGGCGGGCACGGTCTTCGGCCAGGGCTCCCAGGAGTTCGGCGTGCTCAACTCGATGCTCGCGGTGGGCACGGTCACGGGTGCCCTGCTCTCCGCGCGGCGGGCGAGCGCCCGGCTGCGCTACATCTTCCTCGGGTGCGCCGCCTTCACCGTTTCGTGCCTGGGCGCCGCCACGGCGCCGTCGCTGTGGCTGTTCGCGGCGTGGCTCGTGCCGTGCGGGGTGTCGTCCCTGACGATCATGACGACCGCGAACGCGTACGTGCAGACCACCACGTCTCCCAGCATGCGGGGCCGGGTGATGAGCCTCTACATGGCCATCTTCATGGGCGGCACGCCGATCGGCGCCCCCGCCGTGGGGTGGCTGACCGACACGCTGGGCCCCCGCTGGGGCATGGGTTCCGCGGTGGCCGCGGGCGCCGTGGGCGTGGCCGTGGGCCTGCTGTTCGCGTGGCGGGTGCGCGGCGAGCGGGCGGAACTGCGCCCGTAGCGCGGGGGACGACGACGCCGCGCGGCTGCCTTCCCGCCCGCGGGGCCTCAGTCCAGCCCGTTGGCCACGGTCCAGTCGATGCACTCCAGCAGGGCGCGAACGTCCTGCGGGGGCACCGAGGCGAAGGTGGCGATCCGCAGCTGGTTGCGCCCGAGCTTGCGGTAGGGCTCCACGTCCACCACGCCGTTGGCGCGCAGGACGGCGGCGATCCTGGCCGCGTCCACGGCGTCGTCGAAGTCCACGGTGCAGACCACGGGGGAGCGGTGCCCGGGCTCCGCGACGAACGGGTGGGCGGCCTCGCTGCGCTCGGCCCAGTCGTACACGAGCCCGGAGGTCTCCGCGGTGCGCGCTGCCGCCCAGGGCAGACCGCCCTGCTCGAGCAGCCACCCGAGCTGCTCGTCGAGCATCACGAGCCCGGCGAGCGCCGGGGTGTTGTACGTCTGGTGCTTGCGCGAGTTCTCCACGGCGGTGCGCAGCGACAGCACGTCCGGAATCCAGCGCCCGGAGGCTGCAACGCTCTCCACCCGCTCCAGTGCGGCGGGGGAGAACGCGGCGAACCAGATGCCGCCGTCGCTGCCGAAGTTCTTCTGGGGGGAGAAGTAGTAGACGTCCGTCTCGGCGAGGTCCACCGCCATGCCCCCAGCGGCGGAGGTGGCGTCGACGACGGTCAGAGCGCCGTCGTCCGCGTGCACCCGGCGCACCGGCATGGCCACGCCGGTGGAGGTCTCGTTCTGCGGCCACGCGTAGACGTCCACGCCGGACACGGCCTCCGGCCCCTCCGGGCGGGAGCCGGCCGGCGTCGCCACGACCACCGAGGGTTCCAGGAACGGGGCCCGGTCCGTGACGCTCGCGAACTTGGAGCCGAACTCGCCGAAGGACAGGTGCTCGGCGCGGGAGGAGACCAGGCCGAAGGCGGCCGCGTCCCAGAACGTGCTGGACCCGCCCAGCCCGAGCACGATCTCGTGGCCCTCCGGCAGCGAAAAGAACTCGCCCAGGCGCCTCTGCACGCGGGCCACCAGGTCCTTCACGGGCGCCTGGCGGTGCGAGGTGCCCAGCAGCGAGGCCCCCGTGCGCTGCAGCGCGGCCACCTGCTCGGCGCGCACCCTGGACGGACCCGCTCCGAAGCGCCCGTCCTCGGGCAGCAGGGACGGGGGGATCACGGGTGTGCTGGTCACGGGTACTCCTCGGGGCGACGGCGGGGTGTCGCCTCCCATTGTGCCCGCACCGGGCAGGCGCCGTCCGCGAACTCCGTGGGCCCGTGGGCAACTGGATACAATCGGGGAGAATCTTCGAGAACAGCCGGAACGGCATTCTCCACCACCACGCGGTTGACGTGCGCGCCCCCTGCGAAGAGATCTGAGGACGAACCATGAGCGGCGATCTGATCGACACCACCGAGATGTACCTGCGTACGGTGCTGGACCTGGAGGAGGAGGGCATCACCCCCATGCGGGCACGCATCGTGGAGCGCCTGCACCACTCCGGGCCCACCGTCTCCCAGACGGTCTCGCGCATGGAGCGCGACGGCCTGCTCTCCGTGGCTCCGGACCGCTCGCTGCGGCTCACGGACACGGGGCGCACCATGGCCGTGTCCGTGATGCGCAAGCACCGTCTCGCGGAGCGGCTGCTGGCGGACGTCGTGGGCCTCGACATGGCCCACGTGCACGAGGAGGCCTGCCGCTGGGAGCACGTGATGAGCGAGCGCGTGGAGCAGCGGCTGGTGGACCTGCTCGGTGATCCCGAAACCTCCCCGTACGGCACACCCATCCCGGGGCGCGGCTCGCAGGGGGGTCCCATCACCGCCACCGAGATCTTCCAGGGCCGCACCCTCCTGGACGTCGCCACCGAGGAGGGGGACACGCAGTACGTGGTCACTCTGCTGCCGGAGGTCGTGCAGGCGGACCCGGAGCTCATCGAGATGCTCAGCTCCGCGGAGATCCTGACCGGTTCGCACGTGAGCGCCCAGCTGAACCCTCGGGACGAGCACCGGGTGCTCGTGACCCGGGCGGACTCGGGCGTCTCCCTGGACCTCGACGCCGCGACCGCGCGCGCCATCCGCGTGGGGGAGATCGACGCCTGACCCAGCACGGGTGGCCGTTGCCGGCGGGACCGCGGGAGAAGCGCAGTAGAACCGCGCTGGAACCCCGGGGGAGCACCCCCCCCGGGGTTCCTCGCTCTCCCGTGACTTTCTGGTTCCCCGGTGTGACCTTCCGCATGTGGGGACACTCACGGGCTCGGGGAGCTCGTCAGCCGGGGCTGCTGCCGGGGGTCGGAGCATTCCCCCATGTCAGCGGGCACTTTTGCCGCCGCGGCGTGGTTTCGACGTGCCGCCCAGGCCAGTTCGATTCATATCGGTGAGATAATGAGTTGCGCCCATTGATGGCGGCTGGTGCTCGATCCGTGACCCGTTGTAATCAAAACGTGACATTTTCGTTATCTGTCCTGTACAGTCATGACCGTGCCGATCACTGGTCGGATCCGGCACTCCCGAGCGCTCGCCGAGTTCTGCCATGCGCCCCGGGACCCGTACACAGAAATCCGCATGGCAGAAGCGGGGGAACCACTTTCCGGGTTCGTTGCAGCCCAACGGATCCTCGGGGTTAAGCCGGCACGGAGCACCACTTCGTGCGGCCGGATGTCTCCCATCCGAACCCGACAGCTCACCTCGTAGGCGCAGGGAGGAACACTCATGTCTTTCGTGAAGCACAGCACTGCCCGCCACCGTGCCGAGACGTCCTCGCACGTGGTCCGCAACTCCACCGTTGCGGCCGTGGCCGCCGGCGCCGTCGTCGCCGGTTTCGCATCCCCGGCCCAGGCCGCGGGTGAGGTCGTCGACCTCGGAACCACGTCCTACAGCGTGGACTTCTCCACCCAGTCCTCGGACCTCCTCGCCTCCAGCTCGAGCGTGAGCACCCAGTCGAACCACTCCGCGTCCGGCGTGGTCGGCACCGCGTACGAGGGCATCGGCGGCGCGTACGTCTGGGGCGGCACCGGCTTCAAGGCCTGGGACTGCTCCGGCTTCGTGCAGTGGGTCTACGCCCAGAACGGCATCGACCTCCCGCGCACCACGTGGGCCCAGTTCGCCGCCGGCACGCCCACCTCCAACCCGCAGCCCGGCGACCTCGTGTCGCAGAACGGTGGCTCGCACGTGGGGATCTACATCGGCAACGGCCAGATGATCTCCGCTCTCAATCCTTCGCAGGGCACCCAGGTTCACGCTGTGAACGCCATGCAGGTGGACGGCTTCTACAGGGTCCGCTGAACTCCTCGGGATGCGGACGTCCACACGGATGACCGCACTCCCGCGCTGAGCTAGACACTCGGCCCTGCGCGCCGCCCGGAGCCCCCGGGCACGGAGCGGCGCGCGCCGGGCCGGAACACCTGAAATCGCAAGTAACCACATCACCGCCCGCACGGTGAACCGCGACGTCCACACCGGATGCCGAAGGCTCACCGCACTTCTCGTGCCCTGGGTGGATACGAACGTGTTAGGAAACCTCACGCATGTCGAACGAAACCGCTACCACGGCCAAGGGCCTCTTCGCCGGTAAGGCCCGCACCGTGGCCGCAGTTGCCGCCTTCTCCGGTCTGGCGCTCGCCACCACCGTGTCCGTCCAGGCCACGCAGAACGCCGACGAGCAGGCTCCCGCCGCCGCCGTGTCCGAGGCCCCGGCCTCCGAGAACACCGTCTCCGCCGAGCCCGCCGCCAAGGCTGACAAGGCCGAGAAGGCTGAGAAGGCCACCAAGTCGGAGACCAAGAAGGCCGACAAGGTCGAGGCCGCCGCTCCCGCCGTGCAGACCTCCGTGGTCGAGGCCGCTCCCGTGGCCGACGTGACCCCGCTGCAGGCTCCCGCCGCCCAGGCTCCCGCGGTGACCACCGCTTCCGAGAACGTGACCCCGGTGGCCGAGCAGGCTCCCGTGTCCCAGGGCCGCCACGCCGCCCCGGCGTCGCAGCAGACCATCCAGGCCGAGGCCGCGGCGCAGAACTACACCGCCGTGTCGAACACGACCATTCCCGACACCACGGGTGTCCAGAGCCAGAACACCGGCTGGACCGGCCACGCCGCCGCCGCCGACGAGAAGACCCAGGCCCCGGCTGCCGAGACGTCCGCCCCGGCCGCCAAGGTCACCACGCAGTCCACCTCCGGCCAGTCCAGCTCCGCCAAGGGCGAGGCCATCCTGGGTGCCGCGCAGGGCCAGATCGGCGTGAACCAGGACTGCACCGCCCTGGTGAGCAACTCCCTGAAGGCCGTGGGCATCAACTTCCACGGCTGGCCGGCCGACTACAAGTCGCTGGGCACCGCGGTCTCCGCGGACCGGGCGCGCGCCGGTGACATCGCCTACTACGCCGACGGCGGCGCGGGCGTGGCCCACGTGGCGATCTACGCCGGCAACGGCCAGGCCGTGCACGGCGGCTGGAACGGCAACCAGACCGTCCAGACCACCGCGAACGTGGGCTCCGGCCCCGAGTACATCCGCGTCGGCTGATTCGGATCCTCTCGGCACAGCGGTGACCAGCCGCGTGCCACACCTCGTATCGAGTCGGGACCGGTTGTGTACCCGCTCCTGACGCGAGCGACACGAGACGCAAGGACCCTGCACAGTGCAGGGTCCTTGCGTCTTTCCCGTACCCGGGTGGCGTTCGTACCCGGCCGGCGTTCGGGAGGGCGCCGTAGAATGGGGGGCATGTCCACCGATTTCTCCCACGCGGCTCGCACCCCCCAGGACCAGGAGTTCACCTACTACGCGATCGGCATGGTGGCCGGCGCGGTTCCAGGCATCGTCGTGGGGTTCCTGGTGGCCGCCTTCGCGGGTCACGCCGCCATGTGGCTGTCCGTCTTCGGCGGTGTGGGCATCATCATCGGTCTCGTGGTGGCGTCCCTGCTCTTCCGCCGACGCCGCGCGGCCGCCCGCCATGGGGAGACGTCCGCGCCCGGCCCGGTGGACTCGGGTGCGGTGGACTCCGGTGCGGTGTCTCCCGGCCCCGCCGACGACGCCGCGTCGCAGACGTCGCCTCCCCGCCGCTAGACCGTGCGTCTCTGCCGCTAGACCGGGCGGCGTCGGGCCGTCGCCGCGCCCTGCCCCCTTGCCCGGTGCGTCATGCCCTCACTGCGCGGTGAGCTCGGTGATCTCCCGCGAGACGTTCTCCCGCCCCCGGTCCTCCCACAGCTCCACCGCCAGGGGGTCGTGGAACAGCGCGGGTGCACTGAGCAGCCGCCGCAGCACCTCCGCGCGGGCGGCCCGGAAATCCGCCTCCGGAACGTGCGCGTACTCGCGCCGCACGGCCTCTGTGTACCGGGCGTACTCCTGCGGTGAGGCCCCCAGGATGCTGAGGTCCGCGTCCACCAGCAGGCAGGCCTGACGGTCCGCGGGGTCGGGGCGGTGCTCGAGCGTCACCAGCACGAGCTGCGCAACCCGCTCCGCAGCGGCAGGGTCCCACCCCGCGGCGGTCAGCTCCCGGCGGGCGAGGTCCGCGGACTCGCGCTCGTCGTCCCCCTCGGTGCCCTCGTGGACGGCGTCGTGGAACCACGCCGCGAGCAGCAGCCCGGGCTCCGGGCGGCCGCCGATCAGCCGGTCGAGCGCCTCCAGCACGCGCAGTAGGTGGGACGTGTCGTGGTAGGTGCGGTGGGGTTCGTTCCAGCGCTCGAGCAGGGCCGCACCGAGCTCGGGGTGCTCCGGGAAGTGACGAGCCCAGCGCGCGGTGAGCGCGGCGGTGATCTTGGCCGGGCGTCGTCGTGCGGGGATCCGCAGGCCGCTGCGGATCAGCAGCCGCGCGAGCTGCTTGCCGTCCACGGCCACTGCGCCCAGGGCCACCGCGTCCGCGTGCCGGTGTGCCGGGACGTCGTAGTGGTCCTCGTCGAAGGCGCGCACGGACACCCCGAGCTCCTGGGCGAAGCCGTGCAGCTCCCCGAGGGACGCGTCCGAGACCAGGTGGGAGAAGACGGTGCCGTGGGCGGGCCACCGGGGCGGGTCGATGTAGACGGTCATGTCCCCATTGTGCGCCCGACTCGCGGGTGGCCCGCCGCGCCGATAAAGTGGGACAGTGTTGCCCTCGTAGCTCAGGGGATAGAGCACGGCTCTCCTAAAGCCGGTGTCGTTGGTTCGAATCCAATCGAGGGCACGAACAGGTGCCCCACCCGTCATCGGGTGGGGCACCGTCGTGTCCGGGGGCTTTGGCAGCGAGTTCAACCGGCCGCAGAACCAGCATGTGGGGACCGCAGACTCAGGACCGGAGGGTTGGGAGCTCAGCGCCGAGAGTTCAGCTCCGGGGCCGCTGCCCGGGGAGCCTGCCCCGGGAGAAGTCGTCGAACTTGCGGCGCACCACCGAGACGCAGACGAGCACGGCGATCAGCAGCAGGGCGGCGAAGAGGATCCACCGGGCGAGCACGAGCCCCGAGGCGTACGCGGCGGCCGCGGTGTCCTGCGGCTGGGCCACGGCGGCGTCGAGCGCGGAGTTGCCCAGCAGGAAGACCACGGCGTAGGCGAGCACGACCACCCAGTAGACCCACTTGCGGGCCCGCTGCGGGGTGTTCAACCCGGTGAAGAGCAGCCAGCCCAGCCCGGTGAGCAGGGGCGTGAGCAGACCGGTTGTCGCGTGGACGCCCTCGTACTCCGTGCGCCCGTCCGTGCCGAGCCCGCGGGCGAAGTCCGCCAGGTGCTCGGCGGAGAAGCCGCCGGCCAGCAGCTCCGGGGCCGTGACCCCTCCGGCCAGGGCGCCGGAGACCCCCTGCAGCACGAGCAGGTGGTAGTACAGCCACAGCGCCACGCCCACGAAGAACGCGACCCCCACGAGGATGCCCGCGGAGGAGCTCTTGCCGGGCTCCGGGGCGAGCTCGCCGGGGCGCATCTCGTGCACGCTCACGGGGCGCACGGCCGGGTCCCGCGGACGCCTCGGCGCGGCGGGCGTGGAGCCCTCGCTCTCCCCGTACTTCTTGGCCTTCTGCGCTCTGGTCATACCCATGGCCCCATTATCCCCCGGGTTGTACTGTGAAAGGACTACGGGTGCCACTCCCGCGAGGGGTGGAGGTCAGGTGCCCCGCGGGCACCGCGAAAGGTGGTGAAGGTCATGGAGCTCTCCATCGGCCTGCCGGACGGCCTGCTCATGAGAGCGGGGGAGGACGGCGGCCTGACCCTCTACGAGTCGGACCACACGACCGTGCGGCGGCGCATCGACTGCACCGTTCTGGGCGGTGCCCGGCTGGCGGACATCGTCTGGTCGCACAAGCTCTCCGCCGTCCTCGCCGCGGCCCCCGAGACCAACCAGCTCTTCCGCTGGGACCCCTACACCGACTCCCTCCAGGAGTACGCGGGCACGGGGGAGTCCGGGCGCCGGGACGGGAAGATCGCCCAGGCCAAGTTCGCCGCCACGGTCTCCATCACCGAGGCGCCGGACGGGAAGCTGTGGCTCGTGGACCGTGACTCCTCCGCCCTCCGCTACATCACGATCGACACGGACCGCCCGGACGGCGATCCCCACGTGGTCACGGTCGTGGGCCGGCACGGGGCCGGATACGTGGACGGCCCGGCCGAGGACGCCAAGCTCGCGCACCCCGAGGACCTGCAGATCCTCTACGACGGCTCCGTGGTGGTCGCGGACACCGGCAACGACGCCCTTCGCCACCTGGATCCTTCCGAGGGGGAGGTCACCACCATCTACGGCGGGCCGCGCACGGAGGAGGACGTCCTGGACGACGACGTCGTGCTGCGGGCCCCGGTGCGGGTCACCGTGGCGGACTCCCAGCTGTGGGTCGAGGACGCCAACGGCCGACACCTGGTCGAACCCCGCTACGTCTGAGCCGGCACGAGAACTGCGAGCGCGGTCGCCGGGCGGGGACGCACGGCGCGTCGGAGAGCCCGGTTAGGCTGGGGCCACCATGGACTACCTCTCTGACAATCCTCTGCTCTCGGCGTCGTCGGTCCGGACGGGCCCGGGCAGCCGGGACAACGCTCCCGCTGCGGACGCGGTGTCCCCCGCCCGCCTGGTGGAGGGCCTCAACGAGCCCCAGCGTGCCGCCGTGGAGCACTCCGGTGCCCCGCTGCTCATCGTGGCCGGTGCGGGCTCCGGCAAGACCAGGGTGCTGACGCACCGCATCGCCCACCTGCTCGCCACGGGGCGGGCACGGCGCGGCGAGATCCTCGCCATCACGTTCACGAACAAGGCCGCCGCGGAGATGCGCGAGCGGATCGTGGAGCTCGTGGGAGAGTCCGCGCGGTCCATGTGGATCTCCACGTTCCACTCGCTGTGCGTGCGGATCCTGCGGCGCGAGGCGAAGACGCTGGGGCTGAACACGAACTTCTCCATCTACGACGCCGCGGACTCCCTGCGGCTCATCACCCAGGTGGCCAAGCAGCACGAGCTGGACCCCAAGAAGTTCGCGCCCAAGGCCATCCAGCACAAGATCTCGGCGCTGAAGAACGAGCTCGTGGATGACGAGACCTTCCTGGCCCGCGCCAGTTCCACGGATCCGTTCGAGTCCGCCGTGGCCCAGGTCTACCGCGGGTACACGCAGCGGCTGCGCGCGGCCAACGCCATGGACTTCGACGACCTCATCGGCGAGACCGTGCACATGTTCCGCGCCTTTCCGCAGGTCCTGGAGTACTACCGCCGCCGCTTCCGGCACGTGCTGGTGGACGAGTACCAGGACACCAACCACGCGCAGTACGCACTCGTGCGGGAGCTCGTGGGCGGGAACTCGCCCACGCACACGGACGACTCCGGCATCCCGCCCGCCGAACTCACGGTCGTGGGCGACTCGGACCAGTCCATCTACGCCTTCCGCGGCGCGGACATCCGCAACATCACCGACTTCGAGCGGGACTTCCCGTCGGCGCGCACCATCATGCTCGAGCAGAACTACCGCTCCACGCAGAACATCCTCTCCGCCGCCAACGCCGTGATCTCCCAGAACGCGGACCGCCGGGACAAGAAGCTGTGGACCGCCGAGGGGGACGGTGCCCCGATCGTCGGCTACGCCGCGGAGAACGAGCACGAGGAGGCGCGGTTCATCGCGGAGGAGATCGACAGGCTCCAGGACGAGCACGGGATCCGCCCCGGCGACGTCGCCGTGTTCTACCGCACCAACGCCCAGTCCCGCTCCCTCGAGGAGATCCTGATGCGCGTGGGCCTGCCCTACAAGGTGGTGGGCGGCACCCGGTTCTACGAGCGCAAGGAGATCAAGGACGCCATGTCCTACCTGCGCGCGATCGCCAATCCCGCGGACGACATCACCGTGCGCCGGATCATCAACGAGCCCAAGCGGGGGATCGGGGACCGCGCCCAGGGCTCCATCGCCGCGCTCGCCGAGCGCGAGGGCATCTCGTTCTCCGAGGCGATGCACCGGCTCGACGAGGCACCGGGCCTCGCCACCCGCTCGGCGAACGCCGTGGCGAAGTTCGCCCAGCTCATGGACGACCTGCGGGAGCTCTCCGAGGGCGCCTCCACCACGGCGGTCCTCGAGGCCGTCCTGGAGCAGTCCGGCTACCTTGAGGCGCTGCGCTCCTCCAACGACCCCCAGGACGAGTCCCGCGTGGAGAACCTCGCCGAGCTGGTGGCCGTGGTGCGGGAGTTCGAGAAGGACCACCCGGACGCCGGGCTCGGCGAGTTCCTGGAGCACGTCGCCCTCGTGGCGGACGCGGACCAGATCCCGCAGCAGCCCGCGACCGAGGAAGGCGGTGCGAGTGCCCAGCAGATCGCGCGCGAGGTCGAGGAGGCGCGCTCGCAGGGCGTGGTGACCCTGATGACCCTGCACACCGCCAAGGGCCTGGAGTTCCCCGTGGTGTTCCTGACCGGCATGGAGCACGGGATCTTCCCGCACCAGCGCAGCTTCGCGGACCCCTCCAGCATGGAGGAGGAGCGCAGGCTCGCGTACGTGGGCATCACCCGCGCCCGGCAGCGGCTCTACATCACGCGGGCCGAGTCCCGCTCCATGTGGGGGCAGTCGCAGTTCAATCCCGCGAGCCCGTTCCTGGACGAGATCCCCGCACACCTCATCGACTGGAAGCGCGAGGGCGCTGCCGCCGGGGGCGGGTGGGGCTCGCCCATCCACTCGGCCTCCCAGGCGAGGGACCCGCTGCGGGGCTCGTCGTGGGGTGCCGGCGCGGGGTCGGGCGCGACGTTCCGCAGGCTGTCCCCGGCGTCGTCGGGCCGTGTGCAGCCCCAGAAGGAGATCCCGTCCCTGAGTGTGGGCGACACCGTGGAGCACAAGGCGTTCGGCCGCGGCTCGGTGGTGGCCCTGGAGGGCTCGGGGGACAAGACCGTGGCGAAGGTGCGCTTCGGCGCCGAGGAGAAGCGGCTGCTGCTGCGCTACGCCCCCATGACCAAGGCGGAGTGAGGCCGGGCGGACGCAGGCCTCGACAGGACTGGCCCCGACAGGACCGTGGGAGAGGGCAGGTCCCCGGGGGATCGGCGGGTCACCGGGACACGATGGACCGCGGGAGGTTGTGAGACCTCGGACGGTGAGGTACCGCGGGCGTCAGAGCAGGGCGAGCACGGGAACCGCGAACAGCGCCGTGACGCGCAGGGACTCCCCGGAACGCACGTGGACCACACCCAGCAGCAGGTACACGAGCAGCGTGGTCAGCGCCGCCGCCTGACCCCGGTCCAGCAGTGCCACGGCCGCCATCAGAACTCCCGTCACGAGACCGCCCCACGGCACCCAGCGCAGGGCGCGCCGGTCCACGAGCTCGCTCACGGCCCGGTGGGAGTAGGCCAGCAGGCTCGCCACGACCGCGCAGCGTCCCACCAGCCGCACGACCCACGCGAGCATCGCGAGCCACGCGAGACCGCCGTAGCCCGCGAACAGCTCGGTGTAGCGCTCCACGGGCGCCACGGCCCAGGAGCCGTCGAGCATCCCGGGCAGCACGAGCGCCAGCACGACGGCGGCCACGAAGCACAGCAGGATGCCGCGCCACCTGCGGTGGTCGAGGGTCCCCGGCTGGCCACCCTCGGGGGTGGCGCCCGGCAGGGGGTCCACGCCGCGGCGTCGTGACCACGCCACGAGGGCCCGCGCCACGAGCAGCCAGACGGCGCCGATGCCGAACCACTCGAGGCACTGCCAGCCCAGGGGAGTGGCCGCCGGCAGGGAGCCCGTGGCCGTCAGCACCGTGCCGGCCACCACGAGCTCGAGGCCCAGCGAGACGAACGCGAGCGTGGCGAGCGAGGCCATGAATCCGCGGTCCGCCTCGCGGGCGTCCCAGGTCTCCGGCAGTCCGATGCGTCGCATGGCCCCAGTCAACCAGCCGGGCCCCGCGCGCGGGAATCTGCCCGAGCGGGGCGGGGCCGCCGAGACTTGTGTGCTCCGTGACGGTCCCATGGACTAAAATCGCCGTGAGGGCCCTGTGAGCGCAGTGCTGCGCCGCATCCCCCCACATCAGGTCGCTCCAGCCGGGGGTTCCCGGCTCGGGACGACACACCTCGACGCAGAAGGACACTTATCCGTGGACCTGTTTGAGTACCAGGCACGCGACCTGTTCGAGAAGCACGGCGTTCCCGTGCTGGCCGGCATCGTCGCCACTACCCCAGAAGAAGCCAAGGCAGCTGCCGAGAAGATCGGCGGCGTGACCGTCGTCAAGGCCCAGGTCAAAGTCGGCGGCCGCGGCAAGGCCGGCGGCGTCAAGGTCGCGAAGACCGCGGATGAGGCCTACGAGTACGCCCAGCAGATCCTGGGCATGGACATCAAGGGCCACACCGTCCACCGCGTGATGATCGCGCAGGGCGCGGACATCGCCGAGGAGTACTACTTCTCCGTCCTGCTGGACCGCGCCAACCGCTCCTACCTGGCCATGTGCTCGGTCGAGGGCGGCATGGAGATCGAGCAGCTCGCCGTGGAGCGCCCGGACGCCCTGGCCCGCGTGGACGTCAGCCCCGCTGACGGCATCACCGAGGCCAAGGCGCGCGAGATCGTGGAGCAGGCCAAGTTCGACGCCGAGACCGCCGAGAAGGTCATCCCGGTGCTCGTGAAGCTCGGTGAGGTCTATACCAAGGAGGATGCCACCCTGGTGGAGGTCAACCCGCTGGTCAAGACCGGCGATGGCGAGATCCTCGCCCTGGACGGCAAAGTCTCCCTGGACGACAACGCCGAGTTCCGCCACCCCGAGCACGCCGAGCTCGCGGACAAGACCACGGCCGATCCCCTGGAGGAGAAGGCCAAGGAGAACGACCTCAACTACGTCAAGCTGGACGGCGAGGTCGGGATCATCGGCAACGGCGCCGGTCTGGTGATGTCCACCCTGGACGTCGTGGCGTACGCGGGTGAGAAGCACGGCAACGTGAAGCCCGCCAACTTCCTGGACATCGGAGGCGGGGCCTCCGCGGCCGTCATGTCCGCCGGCCTGGACGTCATCCTCGGTGATCCCCAGGTCAAGTCCGTGTTCGTGAACGTCTTCGGCGGGATCACCGCGTGCGACGAGGTCGCCCGTGGCATCGTCAAGGCTCTGGAGATCCTCGGGGACTCCGCCACCAAGCCCATCGTGGTGCGACTGGACGGCAACAACGTGGTCGAGGGCCGCGCGATCCTGCGCGAAGCCAACCACCCGCTGGTCACCAACGCGGACACCATGGACGAGGGCGCCGACAAGGCCGCCGAGCTCGCCCACTCCGCCAAGTAATCGCCCACGCGCACAGCTACCAGGAAGAAGACATGTCGATCTTTTTGAACAAGGACTCCAAGGTCATCGTTCAGGGCATCACGGGCGGCGAGGGCACCAAGCACACCGCCCGCATGCTCGCGGCCGGCACCCAGGTGCTCGGTGGCGTGAACGCCCGCAAGGCCGGGACCACGGTGAGCCACAAGGACCAGGACGGCACCGCCGTCGAGCTGCCGGTCTTCGGCACCGTGAGCGAGGCCATGAAGGAGACCGGTGCGAACGCGTCGATCGTCTTCGTGCCGCCGGCCTTCTGCAAGGACGCCGTGATCGAGGCCATCGACGCCGAGATCCCGCTCGTCGTCGTGATCACCGAGGGCATCCCGGTGCAGGACTCCGCGGAGTTCTGGGCCCACTCGCAGGCCAACACCGGCGCGGACGGCAAGCCCAAGACCCGCATCATCGGCCCGAACTGCCCCGGCATCATCTCCCCGGAGGAGTCGCTGCTGGGCATCACACCCGCGAACATCACGGGCAAGGGCAAGCTGGGCCTGGTCTCCAAGTCCGGCACGCTGACCTACCAGATGATGTACGAGTTGCGTGACCTCGGCTTCAGCACCGCCATCGGCATCGGCGGCGACCCGGTCATTGGCACCACCCACATCGACGCCCTCGAGGCGTTCGAGGCGGACCCGGAGACCGAGGCCATCGTGATGATCGGCGAGATCGGCGGCGACGCCGAGGAGCGCGCCGCGGACTTCATCAAGGCCAACGTCTCCAAGCCCGTCGTGGGCTACGTGGCCGGCTTCACCGCTCCCGAGGGCAAGACCATGGGTCACGCCGGAGCCATCGTCTCCGGCTCCTCCGGAACGGCCCAGGCCAAGAAGGAGGCTCTCGAGGCCGCCGGGGTGAAGGTCGGCAAGACCCCCTCGGAGACCGCGCAGCTCATGCGGGACATTTTCGACGGCAAGTGACCGGTTCCCGGTTCTCCGGGACGCCTCACACGACGACGCCGCTCGCCCACCTGGCAGGTTCCAGGGGTCCTCGCAACACCTGGTTGTTTAGTCAGTGATTAGTAGATCACGCAGACGCTGGGCTGGGTTCTTCCAGTCCAGCGTTTTGCGTGGTCGCCCGTTGAGTTCCTGGGCAACA
>NZ_RBMB01000035.1:0-26148 GCF_003989485.1 Kocuria sp. HSID17590
GCGGATGACAAGATAACCATGACATAAGTATGTTTGTCATTCGTAATCGAGCTCGCACCGCGGTCTAGACTGCTCTGAGCACTCTTCCCCTACGCGGCCCTCTTCCGGGCCATCTCCGTGGCGCGCACGCGCACGAAGCGCATGGCCTCCGCCTCGGTGAGCACCCCGGCGAGTGCCGCGGCGGTGATCTCGCCGACCGAGTGTCCGGCGAGCACGACGTCGTCCCGGGCCTCGAGCTGCGGGGCGAGCAGGCGCCCCGCCACGAGACCGGCGGCCACGATCAGCGGCTGGGCGACGGCGGTGTCCTTGATCGTCTCCTCGTCCGCCTCCGTGCCGTAGTGTGCGAGGTCCAGACCGGCGGCGTCGGAGAGCTGCGCGAGATGCTCCGGGACGCCGGGGACGGTCAACCACTCGGTGAGGAAACCTGGCTTCTGGGACCCCTGTCCGGGGCAGACAACTGCAATCACCCGTTCATTCCACCAAGTCGGGCGGCCCATGACGCCTATGCGGTGTCACCAAGCCGGGGGACGGGATTTGTGGAGGTCCTACAAGTGCATGTCACGCGCCCGGGTTCAGCCGCCCCGCGAGCACCGCGCAGTGCAGCACAAACGCGTCCCGGGGCAGCAGCGGGTCCCAGCCGGTGATGTCACTGACGCGGCGCAGCCGGTAGCGCACGGTGTTGGCGTGCACGAACAGCTCGCGCGCCGTGGCCTCGAGCGAGTGTCCCACGCTGAGGTAGGTGGTCAGGGTGTCCACGAGGCCGGTGGAGGAGGCGGAGAGCGGTTCCCAGACGGCCTCCACCATGGAGCGCAGCGCGAGCGGGTCCCCGTTGATGGCGCGCTCGGGCCACAGGTCCTCGGAGGCCGTGGGCCGCGGGGCCTGGGGCCACGCCGACGCCGCCCGCAGCCCCGCCTGGGCGCGGTCCGCGGACTGCTTGGCGTCGAACACGGAGCCGACCGCCGGTCCGTGGACCACCGGGCCGTCCCCGAACACGGCCGCGAGCCGGGTGAGGGACTGGGTCTGGTCGCGCAGCCCTCCGAGCACCAGCACGAGGCGGTCCGTCTGGATGGCCACGAGGCACTCGGCGGCGTGGCGCCCGGCGGCGCGGCGGATGCGCTCCACGCCCACGGGACCGGTGGTCGCGGGGGCACGGCCCACCATGACCGTCACGTCCCCCTCGTCCGTCCAACCGAGCGCGGAGACGCGGGAGCGCATGGAGTCCGAGTGGTCCCCGCGCATGATCCCGTCCACCACCAGGGACTCGAGCCGGGCGTCCCACGAACCCCGGTTCTCGGCGGCCCGGGCGTAGACGTCCGCGGCGGCGAACGCGACCTCCCGCGAGAAGCGCAGCACGGCCTCGCGCAGCGCCACCTCGTCGTTGTGCTGCGCGAGCTCGGGCACCTTCTCCTCCACCACGTCCACGACGATCCGCAGCACCTGCAGCGCGTTCTGCAGCGTGATGGAGCGGGTCAGGTCCGTGGGGGCCTGCTTGAAGATCTCCGTCAGCACCCACACCGGTTCCTGCGGGTTCTCGTACCAGCGCACGAAGGACGCGATGCCCCGCTGCGCGAGCAGCCCGAGCTCGGAGCGCTCGTCCGGGCGCAGCTGCGAGAACCAGGGGAGGGACGTGTCCAGGCGCTGCACCGCCACCGTGGAGACCTGCCCGAGGTTCGCCTTCAGGTTCTCGAGGGTCTTCGGGTGGGGCGTGCCCTGCTGCCGGCTGCGCAGCGGCCAGGTCACCCGGCGGCTGGAGCGTGACTTGCGGGAGGTGGGCCCGGAGGCGTCGGTGGGCATGAGTCGAGGGTAGTCGATGCGCCCCCGCGCGCTCCGCCCGCACGGGTCCGGGGACGACGCCGCCCCCGCACCGTGGAAGGTGCGGGGGCGGCGTCGTCGTGGCCCTGGTCACGAGGGGATCAGGCGTCGCCTCCGGCGTTGCCCGACTTCCCCGCGGCGGGGTTGGCGAGGTCGTAGCGCGTGATGGCCTCGGCCGGAGCGGACCAGTCGATCTCGCCGCGCTTGGCCAGCATCTCGAGCGTGCGCACCACCATGGAGTGCGCGTCGATCGTGAAGAACCGGCGGGCACCGGCGCGCGTGTCCGCGAAGCCGAAGCCGTCCGCGCCCAGGGTGGCCCAGTCGTTGGGCACGTACTGGCGCACGGAGTCCGGCAGCTCGGACGCGTAGTCCGTGGTCGCGACGACCGGGCCGGTGGCACCGGCCAGCGCCTGCGTGATGTACGGCGTGGCCGCACCGCTCTCCGGGTTCATGAACGCGGAGTGCTCGCACGCCATGGCCTCCCGGCGCAGGTTCGTCCACGAGGTCACGGACCACACGTCCGCGGAGACGCCCCACTCCTCGGCCAGGATCTTTTGGGCCTCCAGCGCCCACGGCACGCCCACGCCCGAGGCCAGCAGCTGGGCCCGGGGACCCTCGGTCTCGGCCGGCTTGAGGAGGTAGATGCCGTTGACGATCCCGTCCACGTCCACGTTCTCCGGCTCCGCCGGCTGGTGGATGGGCTCGTTGTACACCGTGAGGTAGTACATGACGTTGTGGTCCTCGTCCTTGGACCCGTACATGTGCTCGATGCCGCGCTTGACGATGTGCGCGATCTCGTACCCGTAGGCCGGGTCGTAGTGGATCACCGCGGGGTTGGTCGAGGCGATGATCGGGGAGTGGCCGTCAGCGTGCTGCAGGCCCTCACCGGTCAGCGTGGTGCGCCCGGCCGTGGCGCCGATGATGAACCCGCGGGCCATCTGGTCCCCGGCGGCCCAGAACTCGTCACCGGTGCGCTGGAAGCCGAACATCGAGTAGAAGATGTATACCGGGATCATGGTCTCGCCGTGGGTGGCGTAGGACGTGCCCGCCGCGGTGAACGCGGAGGTCGCACCGGCCTCGTTGATGCCCGGGTGCAGGATCACGCCCTGCGCGGACTCCTTGTACGCCAGCATGAGCTCGCGGTCCACGGACAGGTAGTTCTGACCGCTCGGGTTGTAGATCTTGGACGTGGGGAAGAACGCGTCCATGCCGAACGTGCGGGCCTCGTCCGGGACGATCGGCACGATGCGGTGGCCGAAGTCCTTCTCCCGCATGAGGTCCTTGAGGATGCGCACGAACGCCATGGTGGTGGCGGCCAGCTGCTTGCCGGAGCCCTTCTTCCCAGACGCGAACGCCTTGTCCGAGGGGAGGGTGATCTCCGGCTGCTGGTGCGGGCGGTCCGGGAGGTAGCCCCCGAGCTCCTTGCGGCGCTCCTGCAGGTACTTGATCTCCGGCGAGTCCTGGCCCGGGTGGTAGTACGGGGCGTTGTAGATGTCCGCCTCGAGCTGCTCGTCCGTGATCGGGATGCGCAGGTGGTCGCGGAAGGTCTTCAGGTCCTCCAGCGTGAGCTTCTTCATCTGGTGCGTGGAGTTGCGCGCCTCGAAGTGGGGGCCCAAGCCGTAGCCCTTGATGCCCTGCGCGAGGATCACGGTGGGCTGGCCCTTGTGCTCGAGCGCCGCCTTGTACGCCGCGTACACCTTGCGGTAGTCGTGCGCACCGCGCTTGAGGTTCCAGATCTCCTCGTCCGTGTAGTCCGCCACGAGCTCCTTGGTGGCCGCGGAGCGGGCGAAGAAGTGGTCGCGGACGAAGCCGCCGGACTCCGCCTTGAACGTCTGGTAGTCGCCGTCCAGCGTCTCGTTCATGATGCGCACGAGCTCACCGGTGTGGTCCGCCTCGAGCAGGGCGTCCCACTCGCGGCCCCACACGACCTTGATGACGTTCCAGCCGGCGCCGCGGAAGAACGCCTCCAGCTCCTGGATGATCTTGCCGTTGCCGCGCACCGGCCCGTCCAGGCGCTGCAGGTTGCAGTTGATCACGAAGGTCAGGTTGTCCAGCTTGTCGTTGGCGGCCAGCTGCAGCACGCCGCGCGACTCCGGCTCGTCCATCTCGCCGTCGCCCAGGAACGCCCACACGTGCTGGTCCGAGGTGTCCTTGATGCCACGGTTGTGCAGGTAGCGGTTGAACTGCGCCTGGTAGATCGCGTTCATGGGCCCGATGCCCATGGACACCGTGGGGAACTGCCAGAAGTCCGGCAGGCAGCGCGGGTGCGGGTAGGAGGGCAGGCCGTCCGGGGCCATGGTCTTCTCCTGGCGGAACCCGTCCAGCTGCTCCTCGGTGAGGCGGCCCTCGAGGTAGGCGCGGGCGTAGTTGCCGGGGGAGGAGTGGCCCTGGAAGAAGACCTGGTCCCCTCCGCCCGGGTGCTCCGGGCCGCGGAAGAAGTGGTTCAGGCCCACTTCGTAGAGGGTGGCGACGCCCGCGTAGGAGGAGATGTGCCCGCCCACGCCCACGCCGGGACGCTGCGCGCGGTGCACCATGACGGCCGCGTTCCAGCGCAGGAACGCGCGGTAGCGGCGCTCGATCTCCTCGTCACCGGGAAACTCTGGCTCCTGGTCCACGGGGATCGTGTTCACGTAGTCCGAGGTGGTCACCATCGGCACACCCACGGAGTGCGTTCCCGCGTGCTGGAGGAGGGCGCGCATCACGTACTGTGCGCGCTCGGTGCCCTGGGCCTTAATCAGGGCGTCGAAGGACTCGATCCACTCCTGGGTCTCCTGCGCGTCCGCGTCCTGGAGATTGTTCGTCAACCCACTCAAAATGTGGTGATTGCTGTCAGAAGACACGTGAACCTCTCTGTCGTCAGCTCCGCGCTGCGGGATCCCCGGTGTCGGAGCGGTGTGCCGTGCGACGGAAGGGGCCTGCACAGACCGGTCCCGTCATCCATCCATCGTGTCACAGGCTACGTGCTCAGCCCTTGCGACAACACGGTTCCGCCCGTCACACCGCCCGTGTGGCACGCCGTCACACGGAGCGTGTTTCACCGCGCCCGCCGCCCGTTGGCTTGAACGTGGACCGGATCCGGTGTTGTCTTTATTACGCACCGTTGGCACTCCCGTCACGGTGACGACGGTTCCGCACCACCGCCCCGCGGTGCGGTGGAACCCCCGGATCACAGCGCACGGAGATCGCGGCGCAGAAGGAGAGACACGGTGAGCGAGGCGAAAGCCCCCGAAGAGAGCATTGCGGAGCAGCTGAACCTGAAGGACGGCGACTACGTCCAGGAGTTCGGCTACGACGACGACGTCGATGCGCGGCTGCGGGAGCAGATCGAGGCAGCCATCGGCGCGGAGCTCTTCGACGAGGATGCGCAGGAGGTCGTGGACGCCGTCGTGCTGTGGTGGCGTGACGGGGACGGTGACCTCGTGGACGAGCTCGTGGACGTGCAGACCACGCTCGACGACGGCGGCGTGGTCTGGCTGCTGACGCCCAAGGCCGGGCGCGACGACCACGTCTCTCCCGCGGACATCCAGGAGGCGGCGTCCACCGCCGGGCTCCACGTCACGAGCGCTGCACGCGTCTCCTCCGACTGGTCGGTGTCCCGCCTGGCCCCGAAGCGCAACTTCTGAACCGCGTTTCGCGCACCCCAGATCCCGCCGCAGGAAAGGCTCCCATGAGCGTCATCGGTTCCACCGCACCCGATTTCACCCTGGTCAACCGCCACGGCGAGCCCCGCAGCCTCTCCCAGTACCGGGGGCGGCCGGTGGTGCTGGTGTTCTTCCCCTTCGCGTTCTCCCCGGTGTGCACGGACGAGCTGTGCCACCTGCAGGACCACACGGACATGTTCGAGGAGTTCGACGCCACGCTGCTGTGCCTGTCCACGGACAGCCACTTCGCGCTGGACGCCTTCGCGCGCCAGGAGTCCTACGACTTCGAGCTGCTCTCCGACTTCTGGCCGCACGGCGAGGTGGCCTCCGCCTACGGCGTGATGGACGCGGAGGAGGGCTGCGCACGGCGCCACACGGTGGTGGTCGACGCCGCCGGGACCCTCGTGGACGTCAGCGCGGCGGACATCACCGAGCCGCGCGCCTGGGAGGACCTGCGGCGGGTCCTCGAGTCGCTGCAGCGTTCCTGATGCCCCTCCGGGTGCTGCGTGCCGGATACGGCTCTCCCTCGCGGCAGGACCAGTTCCCGGACCCGCACGCGCTGGACGCCCGTGCCGGTCTGCCCCGGGCGATCGAGCTGCTCGACGGGCGGCGGATCGCCGTGCTCACGGGAGCCGGGGTCAGCACGCCGTCGGGCATTCCCGACTACCGCGGCCCGGATGCCACGCCGCGCACGCCCATCACGTACCAGGAGTTCATGTCGAGCGTGTCCAACCGGCGTCACTACTGGGCCCGCAACCAGTACGGCTGGCACTTCGTGGCCGACGCCGAGCCCACCGCCGCGCACATGGCCATCGCCCGCCTGGAGGCCGCCGGGCACGTGGACGGGGTGATCACCCAGAACATCGACCGGCTGCACCAGAAGGCCGGGACCGTGGACGTGGTGGACCTGCACGGCACCTATGCATGGGTGCTGTGCACCGCGTGCGGTTCACGGTTCCCCCGCGAGCAGGTCTCGCGCTACCTGGACGAGCTGAACCCGGGCTTCTACGACGGCATGGCCTCCGCGCAGGACATCGAGTACGCACCGGACGCGGACGCCACCGTGGAGAACACGGCGGGCTTCCGGGTCTGGGACTGCCCCGTGTGCCAGGGGGTGCTGAAACCGGACGTGGTCTTCTTCGGCGAGAACGCCCCGACCGGGAAGGTGGCGCGTGGCCGGCGGATCGTGCAGCGCGCGGACGTGCTGCTGGTGGCCGGCTCCTCGCTGACGGTCAACTCGGGACGACGGTTCGTGCGGCAGGCCGCGCGGTCGCAGACGCCCGTTGTGATCGTCGACCACGGGGTGACCGGCGGGGACGCCCTGGCCACCGTGAAGGTGGACGCGCCGGTGGACCGCTTCCTCACGGAACTGGCCCGGAACCTGGGGGCTTGATCCCGTCAGGATCAGCGCATAGACTCCAGGAACGAGACCCCGAGGGTCTGCGGAGGGGAAGCCGCGGAAACCATCGGGGTCTCGCTCTGTCTACAGGTCTGTCTACAGGGTCTCGCTCCAGCTGCGGGCTCTCGCTCCGTCTGCGGGCGCGGGTCGGGGTTCTTGCCCCGCCGCGCACCCGCCGGACCCGGCCTACTTTTCGGGGTCGATGACCGGCTTCGCGGCCTGCGCGTCCCGGCACTGCTGGGCCCACAGGGCCGCCCCCACGATGCCCGCGTTGTTGCGCAGCGCCGCGATCTCCACCGGCGTGCGCAGCTTGAGGTAGGGAACGAACTTCTCAGAGTTCTTGGACACACCGCCGCCGATCACGAACAGGGACGGGGAGAAGAGGAACTCCACGTGCTCGAAGTAGCGCTGCAGCCGCTTGGTGGCCCACTTCTTCCAGGGCAGCTGCTCGCGCTCACGGGCGGCCGCGGAGGCACGGGTCTCGGCGTCGTGGCCGTCGATCTCCAGGTGGCCCAGCTCGGCGTTCGGCACGAGCTGGCCGTTGAGGATCATCGCGGAGCCGATGCCGGTGCCGAGGGTGATCACCATGACCAGCCCCTCCTGGCCCTTGCCGGCACCGTAGTGCGCCTCGGCCAGCCCGGCGCCGTCGGCGTCGTTGAGGGCCTCGACCTCGCGGCCCAGCGCCTCGGTCATGAGGGCGTCCACGTCCGTGTTGATCCAGGACTTGTCCACGTTCGCCGCGGACAGCGCCACACCGTTCTTGATGATGGCGGGGAACACGATGCCCACGTGGCTGTCCGGCTCGGGCGCCTCCGGGCGGGACTGCAGCTCGTCCACGATCTGCCGGACCACGTCCGCCACGGCCTCCGGAGTGGCCGGACGCGGCGTGGGGATCCGGAAGCGTTCGCCCACGAGCTGACCCGTAGTGAGGTCCACTATCCCGCCCTTGGTGCCGGTGCCGCCAATGTCGATGCCGATGCCGTACTTGGATACGACACCCTGCGGAGTACCTGAGCTCATGAACGGTCCCTTCGGTTCACGGTGGAGAACTGGTGCGGGGCCGATCGGAACGCCGTCGTCCCCTGTGTCGAGTTTACGGGAGGGTGAGAATCTCCACACCGTCCTGCGTCACGACCATGGTGTGTTCGTACTGCGCGGTGCGCATGCGGTCGTGGGTGGTGATCGTCCAGTCGTCGTCCCACTGGTCCCACGCGATCGTTCCGAGCGTGAGCATGGGCTCGATCGTGAAGATCATGCCGGGGACCATCTCGGTGGCGTAGGAGGGCGCGGCGTCGTAGTGCGGCACGATCAGACCCGTGTGGAACTCGTGGCCCACGCCGTGGCCGGTGAAGTCCCGCACCACCCCGTAGCCGAAGCGCTTGGCGTACTTCTCGATCACGCGGCCGATCACGTTGATCTCGCGACCGGGGCGCACCGCCTTGATCGCACGGTTGGTGGCCTCCAGCGTGCGCTCCACGAGCAGGCGGGAGTCCTCGTCCACGTCCCCCACGAGGAACATGGCGTTCGTGTCCCCGTGCATCCCGTTCTTGTACGCGGTGACATCCAGGTTGATGATGTCCCCGTCCTCGAGCACGGTGGAGTCCGGGATGCCGTGGCAGATGACCTCGTTGAGCGAGGTGCAGATGGACTTGGGGAAGCCGCGGTACTCGAGGCAGGAGGGGTACGCCCCGTGGTCGCACATGTACTCGTGGGCGATCCGGTCCAGCTCGTCGGTCGTGACGCCGGGCTTCGCCTCGGCACCGGCGGCCTGCAGCGCCCGGGCGGCGATCTGCCCCGCCTCACGGACGAGCTCGATCTCCTCGGGCGTGTAGACGTTCGAGGCACGACCCTCGTCCGGTTCCGCGCGGCCCACGTACTCGGGGCGCTCGATGCTCCGGGGGACCGGGCGCATCGGGGTGAGGGTTCCCGAGCTCAGCGCCCCCAGGGGCGCGGTGGATCCGGGTGCGGGTGCGAGGTTGTGGCTGGTCACGGTGGGTCTCTGCCTCCTGGGGCGTTCACGTGGTGGGCGGTCCGAGCGCGTGGTGGCGCGCCGAACACCTGCTTCACCAACTAGCCTAAGCCTTGGGTCCCGGGCTCGTTCCGCCCGGGACGTTCGCGACCCCGCCGACCGGGCGGGCATGCGGCGCGCGGCGCCGGAGAGTGAGGAAGCACATGGCCGAGTACTGGTACAACCTCTACACCAAGCAGGTCGAGGAGGGCGCCAAGGACGACTACCGCCAGCTAATGGGCCCCTACGCGACCCGCGAGGAGGCCGCGCACGCCCTGGAGCACGCGGCCCAGAACACCAAGCGCTGGGACGACGAGGACGCCGCCTTCAACGGCGACTGACCCCCTCGTCACGGGGGGCTCACGGGCATCGGGGTTTGACGGGGCCTCACAGGCCTCGCGAGGCGGGGGAGCGGGCGACGACGCCGCGTCGGCTTCCCCGCCCCGGCCCGGGTGGCGCGCCACGTGCCAGTCCGGGGCCGGTCCGCCAGCCCAGGTGCCGGTCCGGCAGCCGGTCCAGCCGGCCGGGGGCCCCGGCTGAAGCGCGGCTGGACGCCCGTGCGTGCGCCCCTCAGCCGCGGTAGGAGTGCTCCTCACCGGGGAACGCCCCAGACCGGACCTCGGCAACGTACTGCGCCACGGCGTCGTGCGCGGTCTCGGCCAGCTGCGCGTACTGCTTGACGAACCGCGGCATGGTCCCGGTGCGCAGGCCCAGCATGTCCTGCCACACCAGGACCTGGCCGGTGGTCACGTTGCCGGCCCCGATGCCCACGGTGGGGATCGTCAGCTTCTGCTCGACGTCCCGCGCGGCGTCCGCGGAGACCATCTCCAGCACGACGGCGAAGCACCCGGCGTCCTGCACGGCCAGGGCGTCGCGGCGCAGCTGCGCGGCGGCGTCGCCCCGACCCTGGATCCGGAAGCCGCCCAGGGCGTGCTCGGACTGCGGGGTGAAGCCGATGTGCCCCATCACGGGGATGCCCGCGCGCACCACGGCCGCCACGTGCCCGGCCAGGGCCTCGCCCGCCTCGAGCTTCACGGCGTGGGCCCCGGTCTCGCGCATCACGCGCACGGCGCTGCGCACCGCCTGCTCGGGGGACTCCTCGTAGCTGCCGAACGGCAGGTCCACGACCACCAGGGCCCGGTTCGTGCCGCGGACGACGGCCGCGGCGAACGTGATCATCTGATCGAGGGTCACCGGCAGGGTGGACTCGTGGCCGAGGACGGTGTTGCCGAGCGAGTCCCCGACCAGCAGCACGTCCACGCCGGCGGCGTCGAAGATTCCGGCGGTGAGGACGTCGTAGCTCGTGAGCATCGAGAACTTCTCGCCTGAGTCCTTGGCCCGCTGCAGGTGCAGGGTGCGCATGCGGGAGACCTCCGCGAAGGGACGGGCGGACGCGGAACCGGACTGGGGAGCACTCATTGCTCCAGCGTACCGGCCGGTTCAGGGGCCCCGGATTCGGCCACCGGCGTGCGCTCCCTGGCGAGGTGCCACGGAGGGGCGGCACCCCAAGACCTCTGGAGCGCGCCGGGGCCGACGACGCGGCGGTGCCCGGGCGGCGTCGTCCGCGGGGTTCGGGGGTGGGGCCCCAGGGCGCGGCGAGGATGTCGGTGCGGGTCGTTAGAGTGGGGGCGAGGCCCAGCCGGGGGACACCGGACCGGGCTCGCAGACCGCTGTGCCGCACGCCCGAGGAATCCGAGGTGGACCGATGGACCGTCAGCAAGAGTTCGTGCTCCGAACGATCGAGGACAGGGACGTCCGCTTCGTCCGGCTCTGGTTCACGGACGTCGTGGGCACGCTGAAGTCCGTGGCGCTCGCCCCGGCGGAGGTCGAGGCGGCCTTCGAGGAGGGCCTGGGATTTGACGGCTCCTCGATCGAGGGACTCTCACGCGTCTTCGAGTCGGACATGCTGCTGCAGCCGGACCCCTCAACCTTCCAGCTGCTGCCGTGGCGCGGCGAGGACGAGCCCACGTCCCGGATGTTCTGTGACCTGAAGACACCGGACGGCGAGCCCTCCGCAGCGGACCCGCGCGGCGTGCTCAAGCGCGTGCTGGCCAAGGCCTCCGACATGGGGTTCACGTGCTACACCGCGCCGGAGATCGAGTTCTACCTGCTGCGCTCCCCGGACCTCGACCCCGCCACGGGCGAGCCGGTGCCCGTGGACTACGAGGGCTACTTCGACCATGTGCCGGGCGGTGTGGTGCAGGACTTCCGGCGCCGCGCCGTGAGCATGCTGGAGGCCGTGGGCATCTCCGTGGAGTTCTCCCACCACGAGGCCGGGCCGGGGCAGAACGAGATCGACCTGCGCTACGCGGACGCCCTGCAGACCGCGGACAACATCATGACCTTCCGAACGGTCGTGCGAGAGGTGGCGCTGTCCCAGGGCATCTACGCGACCTTCATGCCCAAGCCGTTCTCGCGCCACCCGGGCTCCGGCATGCACACCCATTTCTCGCTCTTCGAGGGGGACACCAACGCGTTCTACGAGGCCGGTGCCGAGTTCCGGCTCTCCCAGACTGGGCGGCACTTCATTGCGGGGCTGCTGCGCCACGCACCCGAGTTCACCTCGGTGACCAACCAGTTCGTGAACTCCTACAAGCGGCTGTGGGCCGGCGACGAGGCCCCGTCCTACATGTCCTGGGGTCACAACAACCGCTCGGCGCTCGTGCGCGTGCCCCTCTACAAACCGGACAAGGTGCAGTCCTCGCGGATCGAGTACCGCGGCATCGACTCCGCCACGAACCCGTACCTCTCCTACGCGGCACTGCTCGGGGCGGGACTGAAGGGCATCGAGAACGAGTACGAGCTGCCCCCGGTGGAGATGGACGACGTCTTCTCCATGAGCAGCGCCGAGCGCCGCGCCGTGGGCCACCAGCCGCTGCCGAGCAGCCTGCACGACGCCATCCGTGAGACGGAGGACTCCGACTTCATGGCGGAGCTGCTGGGGGAGACGGTCTTCGACTACTTCCTGCGCAACAAGCGCCGCGACTGGGACCAGTACCGCCAGGAGGTCTCGCCGTACGAGCTGCGCACCAACCTGGGCATCCTGTAGGTGGCCGCGGTGAGCGGGGCGACGGGCAGCGCGAAGGAACGGGCGGAGAAGATCTCCGCGAAGGAGCTCATCGCGATCGGTTTCGCGGACGTCACGAACGCCCGGCGCTGGCTCGGCTTCCCGGAACTCGACACCGTGGAGCTGCCGGCGCTGCTGGAGGGCTTGTCCCACGCCGCGTCGCCGGACGTGGCCCTGCAGCTCCTGGTGCGGCTCATGGAGCAGCACCCGGAGATCGGCCGCCGCGTCAACGGGGACCCCGCCGACTCCGAGACCATGTTCCGGCTGCTCGGTGCCTCCGAGGCGCTCGGAGAGTTCCTGCTGCGCGCACCCGAGAACCTCGACCTGCTCGACATCCGTCCTCAGGACCGTCCCGGCACGGACCAGCCCGCGGCGCTGCGGGCCGCGCTGCTCGAGTCGGTGGGTGCCGATCCGCAGGCGGAGACCCCCGTGGCCACGGTCACCGGTGCCGACGGCCAGAAAGCGTTGCGCCTGGCCTATCGTCGGGCTCTGGCGCGGGTTGCCGTGCGCGACGTGGGCGCCCTCGATCCCGTGGAGTACATGCCCGCGGTCGGACGCCAGCTCGCGGACCTCGCCGGCGCCGCCCTCGAGGCAGGTCTTGCCCTCGCCCGCGCCCAGTCGAACGAACGGTGGGACCCCGCGGTGGTGGAGCAGGTGCGCCTCGCGGTGATCGGCATGGGCAAGTGCGGCGCGCGCGAGCTGAACTACATCTCGGACGTCGACGTGGTCTACGTGATGGAGACCCGGGCCGCGGAGTCCGGAGAGGTCCCGGACGAGAACACCGCCACGGAGATCGCCACTGAACTCGCGCACCTGCTGGCCCAGGCCATGATGGCCACCGGTCCGGAGCCCGCCCTGTGGGAGGTGGACGCCAACCTGCGCCCCGAGGGCAAAGACGGCCCGCTCGTTCGTACGCTGGACTCCCACGTTCGCTACTACAAGCGCTGGGCGAAGTCCTGGGAGTTCCAGGCGCTGCTCAAGGCGCGCTGCGTGGCAGGGGACCAGGAGCTCGGGCGGCGATACGAGGACGCGATTGCCCCGTTCATCTGGTCCTCCGCCGAGCGGGAGGGATTCGTGGAGTCCGTGCAGGCCATGCGCCGCCGGGTCACCGAGAACATCCCCGAAGCCGACCGGGACCGGCAGATCAAGCTCGGCCCCGGCGGTCTGCGGGACGTGGAGTTCACCGTCCAGCTGCTGCAGCTCGTGCACGGGCGCAACGACGAGACGGTGCGCACCCGCGCGACGACCGAGTCCCTCGCCGCCCTGTCCTCCGGCGGGTACATCGGGCGCAAGGACGCCGAGGATTTCGGTCAGAACTACCGCTGGCTGCGACTGCTCGAGCACCGGATCCAGCTCTTCCGCCTGCGCCGCACCCACCTGATGCCGCGTGACGAACGCGAGCTCGCCGTCGTCGCCCGCTCCGTGGACGGCGCCGCACCGCGCACCCACCCCACGGCGCCGCGGCTCGTGGAGGAGTGGACCCGGGTCAAGCGGACGGTGCGCTCCATGCACGAGCGCATCTTCTACCGTCCGATGCTGGCCGCGCTGGCCAACGCCCCCGCGGACACGACCCTGACCACTGACTCCGCCCGGGACCGCCTGGCCGCCCTGGGGTACCAGGACACGAAGGCCGCCATGCGCCACATCGAGGCGCTGTCCCGCGGAGTGAGCCGACGTGCGGAGATCCTGCGCACCCTGCTCCCCGTGCTGCTCGACTGGCTCGCGGAGGGCGTGGACCCGGACGCCGGGCTGCTGAACCTGCGCCGCGTCTGCGACTCGCTGGGCACCACCCCGTGGTTCCTGCGGCTGCTGCGGGACTCCAACGCCGCGGCCGAGCGGCTGTGCCACATCCTCTCCAGCTCCCGCTACGTGTCGGACCTGCTGGAGACCTCCCCGGAGTCCACGGCGTGGCTCGGGGACGACTCCAAGCTCGCCACGCGCTCCCTCGACGAGCTCGTCACGGAGATGTGGGCCCAGCTCTCGCGGCACCGGGACGCAGCAGAGGCCATGCGTGCGGTGCGCCAGATCCGTCGGCGCGAACAGCTGCGCATCGCGCTGGCGGACACGAGCGGCGTGGCGGACGTGGAGACCACGGTGGCGGGGCTCTCAGACGTGGACCAGGCCACCGTGATGGCGGCCCTGCACCTCGCGCGCACAGAGTACGAGCGGGAGAACGAGGGTCCGGTGCCCGCCGAGATCCTGGTGGTGGCCATGGGTCGGCAGGGCGGCCGGGAGATCGGTTTCGGCTCGGACGCGGATGTGATGTACGCGTACGAGCCGGCGGAGGGTGCAGAGCCTCAGGAGGCACAGGAGGCCGCCGAACGCGTGCTCGCCCGCATGGTCAAGCTGCTCAAGCAGCCGTGCACGCCACCGATCCTGGCGGAGCGGATCCTGGAGATCGACAACGACCTGCGCCCAGAGGGCCGGTCCGGCGCGAAGGTGCGCTCCGTGGCTTCCTACGCGGAGTACTACGAACGCTGGTCCGAGACGTGGGAGCGCCAGGCCCTCACCCGGGCCCGGTACATGGCCGGCTCGGAGGAGGTGGCCCAGGCGTTCTTCCGCGTGGTGGACCGCTACCGGTACCCCGCGGAGTTCACGGACCGCCAGCTCGTGGACATCCGGCGCATGAAGGCCCGGGTGGAGAGCGAGCGGATGCCGCGAGGTGCCGACCCCACGCGGCAGGTCAAGCTCGGCCGGGGAGGTCTCTCGGACGTCGAGTGGCTCGTGCAGCTGCTGCAGCTGCAGCACGGCCACGACGCCCCGGAGCTGCGCACCACGTCCACGCTGCCTGCGCTGCACGCCGCCGTGGCCGCGGAGCTCGTGGGCCCGGAGGACGCCGCCGTGCTCGAGCACGCGTGGAAGCTCGCCACCGACATCCGCAACGGCAACGTGCTGCGCTCGGGGCGGTCCTCCGACTCTGTGCCCTCCCGCCGGGCGGACCTCGAGGCGGTCGCCCGCTGGATCGGCTACGAGCCCGGTTCCGCCACGCAGCTGGAGGAGGACTACCTGCGGATCACGCGGCAGTCGCGCTCGGTCTTCGAGCGGCTGTTCTACGGCCGCTGAGTCCGTGTAGGGCACTGCCGGGGATGCTTCCGGTGTACCCGCCGAGCGCGTTCTGTCGGCACGGTGTGAGACGTCTGTGCGCGCGCCGGGAGACGTCCGTTCGCATGCGGCGGGACTTCTGCGCGCACGACGGGACACTTCCTTTCGCGTGCCGCCAGACTTCTGGGCCCATGTCGCCAGGATTCCGTCTGCACGTCGGCTCGTCGCCCTGCACAGCCGGGGCACAGGCTGGAATGCGCGGCGGCTCAGGCCCGCGGCGGACAGTGGGGTCATGACAGCTTTCCCCTCCCACGGCGCGGCACCGTTTCCGAGCCGTCCCACAGCGGCGCCGTCGCCCCTCCGTTCCACCGCGGAGCGCTCCGAGCCGCGCGTGCGGCCTGCCACGCGTGAGCCCGTGGGCCTGCCCGTGTCCGGGGCTGTGATGGACCTGGTGGTCCCCGCGCGGGACGCCCAGCGGGAGCTCGAGCCGTTCGTGCGCCGCCTGGACGGATACCTCACGTGCTACTTCCCGTACGCGTACCGGCTCACCGTGATTGACCTCGCGTCCTCGGACCGGACGCTGGCGGTCGCGGAGCGCCTCGCGCGGGAGATGCCGGGGGTCCACGCCGTGCACCGCGGTTCCGACAACCCCGTGACTGCGCTGCGGGCGGCGTGGGCGGAGTCCACCGCGCCCGTCGTGGCGGTCACGCGGATCGCACCAGGCATGGACCTCGCCGTCCTGGCCCCGCTCGTGGTTCCGCTCATCAGCGGCCACTCGGACCTCGCCTTCGGCACTGACGCGGTGCGGGACCCGCGGTTCGCGCGGACGGTCGCGCAGCGCTCCGTCGCCCGGTTCGCCCACCGGCGGCCGCCCGCGGTTCGGGCCGTGCGGCGTCGTCGTGCCAATGCGGGCGTGGTGGCCGTGCGCGCGGACGCCGTCAAACGCGTGCTGCCCCTGCTGCGCGAGGAGGCCGGGACCTTCGAGGCGCAGCTGCTCGCGCTCGCCATCCGCGGCGACATGCGCGTGTTCGGAATGCCGGTGGTGCGCACGGCGGCCTGAGACGCGCGGCACCGCGCGGCCCCGCTGTCAGTCGACGACGACGTCGCGCGGGTTCTCCAGCGGCAGCCGCACCTCGAACTCCGTGCGGCCCGGGCGGGAGTGCACTTCGACCGTGCCACCGTGCGCCTCCACGATCGCCTTGACGATCGACAGGCCCAGACCCGTGGTGTGGCCGTCCGAGCGCCGGGAGGTGTCCCCGCGGGTGAAGCGGCCGAAGATCTCCGGGAGCAGCTCGGGGTCGATGCCCTGACCGTCGTCGGTAATGGTCAGGATGGCCTCGCGGGCGTTGAGCGAGGGGTGCACGCCGGCGACCACCCGCGTGCCGGCGGCCGTGTGGTTCCGGGCGTTGGCGAGCAGGTTCACGACCACCTGGCGCAGCTGCCCGTCGTCGGCGGAGACGAGCACCGGTTCCGCGGCGAGCTCGAGGTCCCACTCGTGGTTCCCGGCCGCGACGGCCACGTCCCCCACGCACTCCACCACCAGCTCGGCGAGGTCCACGGGCTGCCGCGCCGGCGTGGTCTCGTGCGAGAGCCGCGTCAGCAGGAGCAGGTCGGAGACGAGCCCGCCCATGCGCTGGGCCTGCGCGCGGATGCGTTCCAGGGACTGGGCGCCCGTCTCGCTCAGGGGCTCGCTCATGCGCAGCAGGTCCGCGTAGCCCTGGATCGAGGCCAGGGGAGTGCGCAGCTCGTGGGAGGCGTCCGCGACGAAGCGCGCCATGCGGTCCTCCGACTCCTGGCGGGCCGTCAGCGCGGCGTCCACGTTGTCGAGCATGCTGTTCAGCGCGTGGCCCACGGCCCCCACCTCGTTGCCGGGATCCGCGTCCCTCGCCTCCACACGGTTGGCCTCCGGGAGCCGGGTGGAGCCGAGATCCAGGCGGGAGACCTCGGTGGCCACGTCCGAGACGCGTTCCAGGGGGCGCAGGGCGCGGCGGATGCCCCAGCTGCCCAGCAGGCACACGAGCACCACGGCGAGGACGGAGACTGCCGTCACCACGGCCAGCACGGTACCCAGGGGAGTGTTCACCTGGGACAGCGGCAGGCCCGTGATGATCACGTCCCCGGTGGGCGCGGTGACCGCCTGCACACGGTATCTCCCTGCCTCGAGCCTCTCCGTGTGGACCGTGCCGTCCGGGGCGAGGGACTGCAGCCGGGAGCGGTCCGCGTCCGAGAGCGCTGTGACCTCTCCCTTGGCGTCCAGGATGCCACTGTGCACCAGGGTGCCGCCGTCCACGCGGGCGTTTAGCGTGCCGGCGGCCTGCCCGGGGGCGTCCAGGGGATCGGGCGGTGCCGTGCGCGTGTCACCCTGGGACGACTCATGGGAGGGCTCCTGGGACGGCTGCTGCCCGGTCTGCTGGTCGGTCCTCCGGGAGGGACCGCCGCCGGAGAACCCGTCCGTGCCGGAGAACGAGGTGGCGCGCTGGGAGGCGTCCGCCAGCTGGCGGTCCAGCTGGTCCGTGAGCGAGCTCCGCACGGCCAGGTAGCTGGCCAGCCCCATGAGCACCGCCGCGGGGACGAGCAGGGCCAGCAGCAGGGCGAGCAGCCGGGTCCGCAGCCGACGACGTCGGGCCGGGTGGGCGCCCGCGGCGGCGGAGCTCATGCGGCGGGTTTGATGACGTAGCCCGCCCCGCGCAGGGTGTGGATCATGGGGGCGCGGCCCACGTCGATCTTCTTGCGCAGGTAGGAGATGTAGAGCTCCACGATGTTGGCCTGCCCTCCGAAGTCGTACTTCCACACGTTGTCGAGGATCTGCGACTTGGAGACCACGCGCTTGGCGTTCTCCATGAGGTAGCGCAGCAGCTCGAACTGGGTGGCGGTGAGCTCGATGTCCTCGCCACCGCGGGTGACCTCGCGCGTGTCCTCGTTGAGCACGAGGTCCCCGACCACGAGTTCCGCGCTGTCCGCCACGGTGGTCCCCGAGCGCTGGACCAGGCGGTGCAGGCGCAGCAGCACCTCGTCGAGGGAGAACGGCTTGGTCACGTAGTCGTCCGCGCCGGAGGCGAGACCGGCGATGCGGTCGTCCACCTGGTCCTTGGCGGTGAGGAACAGGCACGGCACGTCCGCGTCCAGCTCGCGGATCCGGCGCAGCAGCTCGAGCCCGTCGAAGCCCGGGATCATGATGTCGAGCACCAGGACGTCCGGGCGGGCGGTGCGGGCCAGCTCCAGGGCGCTCGGCCCGTCCGCCGCGGTGTGGGGCTGCCAGCCGAGCATGCTCACGCCCATGGCGATCAGGTCCGAGAGCATGCGCTCGTCGTCCACCACGAGCGCGCGGATGGGTGAGCCGTCCGGGTGGGAGAGCGGAGGCAGGGACGCGGCGACGCCGACGGGTGAGTTCTGCTGGGGGCTCATGGCCTCCGATGATAGGCGACGCGCCCGTCAGGGGACCGGGAGCTCTCGCGGCACATCCCCGTGGGGCTCGTGTCAAGGAGAATCGGCCCCGTGCCAACGAGGCCGATGCAACACCCGTCTGAGCGGGTGTGGTGTGGTGCCCCAGGAGGGAGTCGAACCCCCGACCAAGAGATTAGAAGGCTCCTGCTCTATCCACTGAGCTACTGGGGCGTGCCGCGAAGCGACGACTCAGTTTAGCAACGGTGCGCGGGCCCGCCGCACACGGCTCGTTCGTGCGGTGCGCCCTGCACAGACGGGTCGGCGATGCCGCCCACCCGCGAATTCTCCACGGTTCCTGGCCCGGGCGCTCCCGGGCGGACAAGGCCGCGCAGAGTGGTGGCACCCCGCACAGGGGCCACCGATCGCCCGCGGGCCACCGCGCCGGGGCGCAGCAAACACAAGGAGCACCCCATGAGTGAACAGGTCACACTGCGCGGATTCGTGGGCAAGGACCCGCAGACCCGCATGTTCGACGACGGCACGAGCGTCGCCTGGTTCCGCCTGGCCACCACCTCCCGCCGTTTCGACGCCGCCACGAACACGTGGCACGACGGCACCACCAACTGGTACACCGTGCGCTGCTTCCGCACACTTGCGATGCACGTCAAAGCGAGCATCCACTGCGGTCAGCCCGTCCTGGTCACCGGCAAGCTCGGCATCAACGAGTGGCAGTCCGAGAACGGGCCCCGCACGGAGGTGCGCGTGGACGCCACCTCCATCGGCCACGACCTCGCCTTCGGCACCGCCAACTTCGCCCGGGCGGGAGGTCGTCCGCAGCAGGGCGGGCAGGACGGGGCGCAGAACGCCGGCGACGGCAATGGCAGTGGCGACGGCGCGCGGTTCCGTTCCAGCCGGTCGCTGGGTCTAGGGGAGGACGGGGTCGTGGACACCACCTCCGGCGCGGTGCTGGACCTCGCGGCAGACGACCACACCTTCGACGGGCTGTCGGACAACACAGAGGGGGCCGAGGCCGAGGCACGCCAGTCGGACGAGCCCGTGACAGCGGGGGCGCACTGAGCCGAGCCGACCGGGGCCCCGGGGGCCCGATCAGGGGCCCCGGCAGGGAAGGCGGGTGGACGTCGTCGGGCCGGACCGGGTGCCGCACCCGTGGCGCCCGGCCCGGGTGCGGCACGGTAGCCTGGAGGGCATGGCGGAATTTATCTACACCATGAACAAGGCTCGCAAGAAGGTGGGCGACAAAGTCATCCTGGACGACGTCACCATGTCGTTCTTCCCGGGCGCCAAGATCGGCGTCGTGGGCCCGAACGGCGCCGGCAAGTCGACGATCCTGAAGATCATGGCGGGGCTGGACCAGCCCTCCAACGGCGAGGCACGGCTGAGCCCCGGCTACTCCGTGGGCATCCTGCTGCAGGAGCCCCCGCTGAACGAGGACAAGACGGTCCTCGGCAACGTGGAGGAGGGCGTGGGCGAGATCAAGGCGAAGCTGGACCGCTTCAACGAGATCTCCGCCGAGATGGCCGAGCCCGACGCGGACTTCGACGCCCTCATGGAGGAGATGGGCAAGCTGCAGGAGGAGATCGACGCCGCGAACGCGTGGGATCTCGACTCGCAGCTCGAGCAGGCCATGGACGCGCTGCGCTGCCCGCCGCCGGACGCGGACGTGAAGGTGCTCTCCGGTGGTGAGCGCCGTCGGGTGGCACTGTGCAAGCTGCTGCTGGAGAAGCCGGACCTGCTGCTGCTGGACGAGCCCACCAACCACCTGGACGCCGAGTCCGTGCTGTGGCTCGAGCAGCACCTCGCCTCGTACCACGGTGCCGTGCTGGCCGTGACCCACGACCGGTACTTCCTGGACCACGTGGCGCAGTGGATCTGCGAGGTGGACCGCGGTCGCCTCTACCCCTACGAGGGCAACTACTCCACCTACCTGGAGACCAAGGCCAAGCGCATGGAGGTCCAGGGCAAGAAGGACGCCAAGCAGGCCAAGCGGCTGAAGGAAGAGCTGGACTGGGTCCGCACCAACGCCAAGGGCCGCCAGACCAAGTCCAAGTCGCGTCTGGCGCGCTACGAGGAGATGGCGGCGGAGGCCGAGAAGACCCGCAAGCTCGACTTCGAGGAGATCCAGATCCCGCCGGGACCGCGCCTGGGCAACCAGGTGATCGAGGCGACGGACCTGCAGAAGGGCTTCGGGGACCGCTCGCTCATCAACGGCCTCTCGTTCTCGCTGCCCCGCAACGGCATCGTGGGCGTGATCGGCCCGAACGGCGTCGGCAAGTCCACGCTGTTCAAGACGATCGTGGGCCTCGAGGAGCTCGACGGCGGCGAGCTGAAGGTGGGCGACTCCGTCCAGATCTCCTACGTGGACCAGAACCGCGAGAACCTGGACCCCGAGAAGTCACTGTGGGAGGTCGTCTCGGACGGGCTGGACTACATCAACGTGGGCAAGGTGGAGATGCCGTCCCGCGCGTACGTCTCGGCCTTCGGCTTCAAGGGCCCGGACCAGCAGAAGAAGGCCGGCGTGCTCTCCGGTGGTGAGCGCAACCGCCTGAACCTGGCGCTGACCCTGAAGCAGGGCGGCAACCTGCTGCTGCTGGACGAGCCCACCAACGACCTCGACGTCGAGACGCTGGGCTCCCTGGAGAACGCCCTTCTCGAGTTCCCGGGCTGCGCCGTGGTCGTCTCCCACGACCGGTGGTTCCTGGACCGGGTGGCCACCCACATCCTCGCGTGGGAGGGCACCGAGGAGAACCCCGACCGCTGGTACTGGTTCGAGGGCAACTTCGAGGCGTACGAGGAGAACAAGGTGGAGCGTCTCGGTGCGGACGCCGCCCGCCCGCACCGTGTCACGCACCGTCGCCTCACGCGCGATTGACGGTCGCACCCTCCGGATCGCCCCGTGGACCCTCGTGGTCCGCGGGGCGATCCGCGTTCTCGGATGGACCTCACGGGCGGTGGGCTGGACGCGGACGATGGGCGGGACACCGGCGATGATGCGCGGGGCACTGGCGATGATGCGCGTCATGCGGGCTGTGGGCAGCAGGCGGGGTGCGACAACGGCCCAGAGCTGTGGGCAGGGCCGGGGCGCCGCCCAGACGGGATGTCCCACGCACGAACCGCGGCGCGCGGCGCACGGGTACTGAGGTTAGGCTTACCTGCGTGATTCCCAGCGACGAGATGACAGCACCGACGCCCTCAGAACCCGGGGCGGCAGAAACCGCGGCAACCGGCACCGGCCCCACACCGCCCGCGTTCGAGACCGTGGTGGTCACCGGGGCCGCCGGGGGAATGGGAACGGCAGTGGTGGCGGACCTGCTCACGCGGGGCTACGCCGTCGCCGCGCTGGACCTGCCAGAGGGCGACCCGTGGCAGGGTCGGCACGACTCGGACCGGGACGACGACGCCCTGGCCGTGATTGCCAAGGCGACGGAGACCGGGCGCCTGAGCTACCGCAGCTGCTCGGTGACCGACGGCGCACAGGTCACGAGCACGCTGGACGAGATCGCGGCGACCATGCCGCCGCTGCTCGGTCTGGTCAACGCGGCCGGCGCACTGGAGACCGGCACCGTCCTGGAGGCGGACGAGGAGCAGTGGCACCGCGTGCTGGGCGTCAACGCCACGGGGGTCTTCCTGGTGACCCGCGAAACCCTGCGGGTGATGGTCCACCAGTGCGCGCAGGACCCGTCCAACCGGCGCAGCCTGGTGACGATCTCCTCGAACTCCGCGGTGGTGCCGCGGGCCCACATGGCGGCCTACGCGGCGTCGAAGGCTGCGGCCACGCACTTCACCACGAGCCTCGGGCTGGAGTCCGCCCGGTACGGGGTGCGCGCGAACGTCGTGGCCCCGGGGACCACCCTCACCAACATGGTCATGGGCATGTGGGAGGGCCAGGACCGCTCGGCGCAGATGGTGGCCGGGGACCCGGAGGCCTTCAAGACGGGCATCCCGCTGGGCCGCGTGGGTCGGCCGGAGGACGTCACCGGCGCGGTGGGCTTCCTGCTGGGGGAGTCCTCGCGCCACATGACCATGCAGGTGCTCGCGGTGGACGGCGGCGCGGCCCAGCACTGAAAAGCCCAGCACTGAACAGCCCAGCACCGAGCGGCCGAGCACGCCGGATCCCCACGGGCTCGGCCTCACCGCTCAGGAGCCCGGATCGGCGAGGACTGCCGCCGCGCCGTCGTTCCCCATGGTCCCGAACCATGGGAAACGACGACGGGCGGCACACGCGCAGAGCGTGTGCCGCCCGTCGTCGTCGGGTCCGCCTGGAAGGCCTGGGCTCAGGCCTCCAGCAGGCCCCGCCACGCGTCGAGCCGGGGGTCCTCGGCGAGGTCCACGTAGTCGACGTCGTAGCCGCGTGCGATGATGCCCTCGACCACGCCCATGAGGCGGACCGAGTCCAGCCCCAGGTCCGTCAGGTCCGCGGACGTGTCCACCTGCTCGGGTGCGACGCCCAGTGCCGTGGCGACCTCGCCGCGCAGCTCCTCGATGATCTCGGCCACCGTGTGTTCCTCTCGGTACGACAATGAAATTAGCTAAGGATAGGCTACCCTAATACGCGTTGTCTCAGCCCGTCCCCGGAAGGAACCCAGTCTCGCATGGCGTCTTCGTCGAGCCTCCCCGACCCCGCGGAGTGGTTTCCGCTCACCGGCGCGCAGGAGGGGATCTGGAACGCCCAGCGGCTCGATCCGACCTCCCCGTACTACGTGGTGGGGGAGGTCGTGGAGATCGGCCCGGGGGACGTGGACCCGCAGCGGCTGGCGGACGCGGTCTCCGAGGCGGTCGCGGAGACCGAGACCCTGCGGCTGCGCGTCCGTGAGCACGACGGCGCCGCGCAGCAGGGCGTCGTGACCGCGGCGGACTACCGGCCCGAGATCCGCGACCTGCGGGACGCACCGGATCCCTTCGCGCTCGCCGCGGCGGTGGTGGACGAGCAGCGCACGGACATGGCCCTGCACTGCGCGCCGATGGTGGAGCGGGAGCTGTTCCGGTACACGATCCTGCGCCTGACGGACCAGCACGTGTGGCTCGTGCAGCTCTACCACCACCTTGTGATCGACGGGTACTCCGCCGCGCGGCTGAGCCGCAGGATCGCGGCCCTCTACCGCGCCGGGATCACGGGCAAACCCCCGGCCCCATCCGGTTACCGGTCGTTCCGGGAGCTCGTGGCCGAGGACCTGGAGTACCGGCAGAGCGAGCAGCGCGCGCAGGACGAGCGCTACTGGGTGGATGCCATGACCCCGCTGCCCCCGGTTGGCGGCCGGGAGGGTGGCGAGAAGCACTCCGGCGGGCGCACCGTGCACGTCACGCAGACGCTCTCCCCGCAGGACAGCGATCGCCTGAAGGACCTCGGCTCGCGTGCGGGCAGCAACTGGGTGGACGTGCTGCTCGGCGCCTACGCGGGGTACGTGCACCGGCTGACCGGGCGCAGCGACGTCGTCGTGGCCCTGCCGATGATGGTGCGCACCACCACCGCCGCGCTGAAGACCCCGGCCATGGCGGTCAACGTGCTGCCCCTGCGCGTGCAGGTCTCCGCGGAGGACACCGCCGCGGACCTCGCGTCAAAGGTCTCCGCCGCCATGGTGGGCGTGCGCGAGCACCAGCGCTTCCGCGGCGAGGACCTGCCCGGCGCCCTCGGGGTGCCCGGCGCCGGTGGCCTGCTGCACGGGGTGGGCGCCAACGTGAAGGTCTTCAACCCCGCGCTGGACTTCCACGGCGTCCCGGGGCTGCTGCGCAACGTGGCAGGCGGCCCGCCCGAGGACATGGGCCTCACGGTCACGCCGCTGGCCACCGAGCAGGGCACCGAGATCCAGCTGGGCTTCGAGACGGACCCGGCCCGGGTGACCCGTGACCGCGCGCTCGCCCGGCTGCGGGGGTTCGTCACCCTGCTGCGCGGACTCCTCTCGGAGGACGCGCCCCGCCTGGGGGCGGTGCCCGCGCTGGAGCCGGAAGACCTGGAACGACTGGAGCATCGTCGGGGGTCGTCGGCCGACGCCGCGGCGGCCCACGAGTCCTTCGCGCCCGTGGACCTGGCGGAGGCCGTCGAGCAGATCGGGCTCCGCCGCCCGGACGAGCCCGTGCTCGTGGACGCCCGCGCGTCTCTCACCGGCACGGAGCTCGTGCACCGGACCCGCGTGCTCTCTGGACTTCTGATGGAGGCGGGGGTGGGGCCCGAGGACGTCGTGGTGCTGGACCTGCCGCGCGGCCACGAGATGGTCCTGGGCATGCTCGCGACGCTGCTCGCGGGCGGCGCGTTCCAGGCGCTGGACCGCGCGCACCCGGCCGAGCGGCGTCGTGCGACGACTGAGGACGGCGGCGCGGACGTCGTCGTCACGGACGCGGACGGCGACGCCTCCCTGCGCCCGGATGCGCGTCGGATCCTGTGGGAGCAGATCGACTGGGCGGCCGCCGCGCCCGAGCCCGCGAACGCCGCCGGGCCGGAGAACCTCGCCTACCTGCTGCACACCTCCGGAACCACCGGGCGGCCCAAGGGCGTGGAGGTGACCCGCGCCGCGCTCGGCCATCTCATCGCACACCACCGGGCGCTGCTCTTCCCGCCGTCCGAGCAGCGTGCGCAGAGCACGCACCTGCACGTGGCGCACACCGCGTCCTTCACCTTCGACGCCGCCCTCGACCAGCTTTCGTGGCTGTTCGGCGGGCACACGGTTCACGTCTACGACGCCGCCGTCACGGGGGACGCCCTCGCCTTCCTGGACGCGCTCGCGGAGGACGGGATCGACGTCCTGGACTCCACGCCATCGCTGGCCGGGGTGCTCGTGGAGTTCGGGCTGCTGCAGCTGCCCGCGCCCAGCACGCTGATCCTGGGCGGCGAGACGCTGCCCGCGTCCCTGTGGCACGACGTCGTGGCGTCGGGGAAGCTCGCCTGGAACCTCTACGGGCCCACCGAGTCCACGGTGGACGCCGTGGCGGCGCCGGTGGCCGGGCAGACCCCCACGATCGGGCGGCCCCTGGCCGGCCTCACCGCCCACCTGCTGGACACCGATCTGCAGCCCGTGCCGGACGGTGAGACGGGAGAGCTCTACCTGGGCGGCCCGCAGCTCGCCCGCGGCTACCGGGCCCACCCGATCGAGACGGCCACGCGCTTCGTCGCCGACCCCTTCACACCGGGCGGCCGCCTGTACCGCACGGGCGACCTCGCCCGCTGGGAGCCCGGCGTGGGCTACCTGCTGCTGGGCCGCGCGGACGACCAGGTGGAGATCCGCGGTCAGCGCGTGGAGCCCGCCGAGGTGGAGGCGCTGCTGCACGAGGTCCCCGGGGTCGCCGGGGCCGTGGTCGGGGTCCAGGGCCGTGACGAGGACGCCAGCCTCGTGGCGCACGTGGTGCCCTCGCGCGGTGCCCGCCTGGAGGCCGGAGCCGTGCGCGAGGACCTGGCACGCCGCGCGCCGTCGCACCTGGTGCCCGCCCACGTGGTGGTGCTCGACGCGTTCCCCGTGACGGTCGGCGGCAAGGTGGACCGCTCCGCCCTGCCCGCGCCGCACGCGGAGGAGAACACCCGCGAGGCACGGACCCCCGCGGAGGAGGTGCTCACGCGCGTGGTCGCCGAGGTGCTCGGCCGCCGCCGCGGGGCGGGCTCCGCCGCCGTGGCCCTGGACCGTGACTTCGTCTCCCAGGGCGGGGACAGCATCAGCGCGCTGAGCGTGGTGGGTGCCTCCCACCGCGCGGGCCTGGACATCGCCGCCCAGGACCTGCTCAACGGGACGCCCCTGGCCGTGGTGGCCACGCGGGCCGCGGCCTCGGACGCGGACCTCGCCGCGCTCGCGGC